>JBEBHW010000101.1:0-9185 GCA_040081145.1 Burkholderiaceae bacterium | reverse complement strand
TGTGGCAGAGAAGCGTGCCGGGTCGGGCCATGCCAGGCCACTAACGCAATTCGCTTCCGCACGGGCTTTGATGGGATTGAGCGTTGCGGGCCCCAGCGCAGACGCGTCTCAAAGACCACCCCCGTCACTGACCCTCACGAAATAGTACAACGCTCACCGTCTCGATCAGAACCAACAGGTCCAGAAACAGTGAATTATTCTTCACATAGTAGAGATCAAATTGGTGCTTGCGCCTCGCGTCTTCCAGGCTCGCTCCGTCCGCGAAGGCTCTGAATGAACTGACGGAATGCGGGATTCGATCACATGCAAATCCAGGTCGCACTCGTAGGATTACGCCAATTTCGAGAGCCTGATTCTCGATGACCCTTCGAAAGCTCTGTCATGAGTTCTGTGCGGCTAAAGCTCCCTCGCCTGCGCAACCGCAGGTTCGTTGACTCGTTGCAGAGGGTCGAATCGTTTGCCGATTGGGCTGAGTTGTCCGCTCGCCCGGGCCATCACACAGTGGCCCGTACCGAAACCGTGAAGTTCCTGATCGACTTGGCGGACGACGCTCGGACCTATTTCATCGACTCGAAAAAGTGGGAGCTTCATTTCTATTTCGTCCGCCAGTTTCTCGATACGCGTGCCTTGATCGGTCCGTTTCACGTTCAGGAGTACACGCGCAGCGATCGACGCTTTGTGTTGGGCTCGGTCATGCACTACTTGGATGGCGACCATTGGACGATTGAGCTTGCGGGTGGGGATACGCTCGAACCACAGCGCGTGGCGTGGATGTTCAATCACGTACGAGCGCGGATGCACCTTCCCATCAACCTGCTGTTCCGCCCGGTATCCCCCAGTCAAATCGAGAACGCCAAATCGTTGGGCGGGCGAATTCCGGTTCTCTCCAGTGACTTGCTCAACGCCTCGATCGCCTACCAACCGGTTGTTCTTGGTACGGCATTCGGATACCTTCGCCTGTTTCCCGGTGCGATCGATGTCGCGAGCGTGCGCCCCAACGATGTCGTGGTCGGCAACCAAGTGCCTGAGCAAATTCCGCCGGTTGCGGCATTGATCACCGGTCAACTACAGGCACCCCTGGCTCATGTTGCGGTGTTGAGCCGAAACCGCAACACCCCTGACATGGCGCTGCGCGGTGTTCTCGAGCTGCCGGCGATCAGAGCGCTCGAAGGACGGCTGGTCAAGCTCACCGTGGCAAGCCAAGACTACGGTATCGAAGCCGCCACGGTATCGGATGCAGAAGCTGCGTGGGCGTCGATTCGTCCTGCGGTGAGTTTCAGGCCCGAGTGCGACCTGCTCACCACCGGGCTCCACGAGGCGGCATCATTGGCCGCAGACGCGGAGCGCTATGTCGGCGCGAAGGCGGCACAGATGGGTCGGTTGTGCCAAATCGAAGGCATATCCACCCCCCAAGGGTTCGTTCTACCGTTTTCGGCCTATGCCGCGCACCTCGACGCGGCAGGGCTCACCTCCGAAATCGGCGCAATGTTGGACAACCCGGACTTTCGCAGCGACGGCGCCGTACGCCAGGAGCAGCTTGCGCGATTGAGAAGTGCAATCACCACACACCCCGTGGAGCCCAACCTGCTCGTTGCGCTTCATGAGAAATTGCATGCCTCCTTGCTGGGAAAGCCTGCCATCCTGCGCAGCAGCACGAACGCCGAAGACCTTGAGGGATTCAACGGAGCCGGCCTCTACGAAAGCACAGTGATACCAGCGGATCCCACCCCGAACCAAATCGCCGATGCGCTGCGCAGTGTCTGGGCCAGCGTATGGCTGCAGCGCGCGTTTGAAGAGCGAGACTGGTTTCGCATCGACCACCGGTCGGTCGCCATGGCTGTGTTGATTCAACCGTTTGTGGACGAGGCTGTCGCCACGGGGGTTGCGATCACGGGGAATCCTTTCAGGCAAGTTGCCGCAGTGTTCATCAATACCCAAGTCAGCGGAGCAACCGTTACAGGCGCACTCGGCAATGAAATTCCAGAGCAGTACCTCGTCGCCACGTGGGGCGCCGTCTACGAACCCGAATTGCTGAGCCACAGTTCGTTGACACGAGGCGCGCCGATACTTTCCGGCACGGAATTGCGGGAACTCACCAGCCAACTGCTATGCATCCATACCTCGATGCTGTCAACTCGCGTCGGAGAAGCCAATGCGATGGACGTCGAGTTCGCATTAACCGCGCAACGACGCTTCGTCATTTTGCAAGCGCGGCCGTACACCATCGTTTACAGCCTTGATCGGTCGCGTCTTCCGGAGCGCAAGGCCGGTCTCCTTGAGCGGGTAGTGCGCCGCGTGCATCGCATCGCCTTGCAATCGCGGCTCGCCCGCAGAACTCGCGCTTCGGATCTGCGCGTAGTTTCAAGCGTGCAGGGGTCTGCGTAGCCGGCGGATTTGCTGCTGCCCCGAGGCCAATTCACTGGCCCTTGTAGACACCGCATCCGATCGAATCGCAGAGTGCGAAGCGCTCCATTACGTGAGGAATCCGCGACAGGCAGACTAAGCTTGGCTGCATGATGATGGTCCTTCGGCATACTGCGATCCCCGGACCAAAGTGATTCATGAGCCATGAAATTCGCGGTAAGAGAGTCCTTCGGAGTACCGCCGAAGGGATCAGTGGTCAAGGCGAGCCCCGCAGCGGAGGGTGGACTCAGAGTCCTGGCCGCAGCGCAGCTAACAGCATCTGACATTGCGCAATGGGCAGCACTCGAAGATCGGGCGATCGAGCCCAACGCGTACATGTCACCGCATTTCGTGCTGCCGGCATTGCGTCACCTGGAACCTGAGGCTCCGGTTGAGATCTGGTTCGTCCAGCGCCACACCGGTAGAACGACGCAACTGATTGGCGCCTGTGCATTCGTTTCGAGGAGGTGGTCGAAGCAGTGCCCATTCCCGCACGTTTCCGCTTATCAGTCAGTGCATTCATATTTGTCCGGTCCGTTGCTGGACCGTGACCACGCCGCGCAAGCGATTGAGCGCATGCTGGATTTTGCCCGTGACGCTCCCGGCAGAGGCCTCGCCCTCGTGCTCCCTTGTGCTGAAGTTTCCGGGCCCACCGCGTCCTTGATGAGTGGCTGGGCGCGTCGCCACGCCTCCCATGTCCACTGCGTCGATGTTCGCAGCCGTTCGTTCCTTGTCCCAAGCCAGTCAGGGCCCAGCGCACTCCAGGCAGCACTCGGCTCAAAGTTCAAGGACGTCTCGCGCAACCGGCGCAAACTGGCCGAGGCGGGTAGCGTGCGATGGAGGGCCATTCGGCCGAGTGGACCGGATACTGCTTTCGAAACTTTCCTGCAGCTCGAGCATGGGGGTTGGAAGGCAGAAGGCGCATCTTCTTTGCTGTCCAAGCCGGCACACGGAACATTCTTCCGCGAGATGGCACTCCGATTCGCCGACGAACGCAGGGTCTGGTTCACAGAGCTCAGCTTGAACGAGCGAGTCATTGCGTCAACAAGCAACCTGATTTCAGGCACCCACGGATTTGCATTCAAGCTGGGGTGGGATCAGGAATATCGCAAGTATGGCGTCGGGATCCTGAACGAGGTGGAGTTGGTCGAGAACGCGCCCGATGTCTGCTCGGATCTCGAGTCCATAGACAGCGGCGCGGAGCCGGGGTCGTTCATCGATACGATGTGGCCTGGGCGACGCCAGTTGGGCTCACTCATTTTGCCTTTGGGCCGCACCGGGCGCGCCCTCTGGCGCGTCGCTGAATCGGCACGCATGCTCAAGCAGCAGGTACAAGGAAGCGAATGACATCCGTTTCGGTGAAGGCCGAATTCCCCGCCGAGGCTCGATCTCAGATCACGCGGCTTGAAACACTGGCCGAGCTGGAAGCGTTCGAGCCGGCGTGGGAAGCGTTACTGAGTCGGTGCACGCAAAGCTCGATCTTCGCCACGTTCGACTACGTCCGGCTTGCGTGGGAGTACTTCCATCAAGAGGGCGACCGTCTGCTGGTGCTGGTATTGCGGCGCGAGGATCAGGTAGTCGCGGTCGCTCCGTTTCGCGTGTCGATCGCCTCGGTCCGTGGCATCCCCGTGCGACAGGTAGAGTGGATCGCCAAATGGGAGGGAGATCGACCAGGCGTGTTGTGTGCCACTGATCCCGCTTGGGTGTGGCGGCGCCTCGCCCACTTCTTCGCAAGGGAGTATCGTGGCTGGGACACTCTCCGGTTGAGCGAGCAAGACGAAGCGGCGCAGGCGCACTTTCGCTTCGAAGACGAGGCGACCCTGGACATATCGACCGACAGTGAGGGCTACTACATTCCGCTCGGTGGTACGTTCGACGAATACCTGAAGGGTGTCGATGCCAAGGTCAAGTCGAATTGGCGCAACCGCAGTCGCAAGGTCGGCGCTCTAGAACCCAAGCCCATCATGCATCGGCTGGACAGTCTCGAGCACATGGCCGCTGGAGTGGACCGCCTGATCGCGCTGGAACGAGCGAGTTGGAAAGGCGACGCCGGGCTTGGGCTGGGCAAAGACGAGCGACACCGCCTTTTCTACCTGGCGTTGACGCGTGCACTGGCCGCGCGCGGCCGGGCTGCCATCTGTTTCCTGAGTCGGGGCGAAGAAGACCTTGCCGGAACTCTGCTCTTTATGTTGGGTGGCGTCGTCTACGAGCGGCACATCGCCTACAGCCCCAACCATGCGGCTTTGTCGCCGGGCATCGTGCTGCGCGCCGACTTGCTCAAGAGTTTATTCGAGTCGGATTGGCAAGAATTCGATCTGATGGGCATGCGCCCCGAAGTGGGCCGGCAGAGGCACAAAGAAGATTGGGCGACGGGCCGCCGCGAAACGGTGTGCCTGCAATTCCATCGCAATCGCGGCCGGTTGCTGCCCTGGTTGGTTGCCCGCAGATTGCGCTCGCTTGTGCGCTTCGCGGTTCCTAAACGCCAGGCCGCGCAGCCGATTGACGTGGATCAATCCGAGAGCTGACCGGTCACACCGCGGGCCGCAATAGTGTTCACGCGGGGGTGATGCAATAGTCGCAGGCTGCCCAACCCCAACGAGAGTATGAAGCGAACATGATGGGGCGGATCGGTGTCACCCGCTACAGTTCGAAGCGATCCCCAAGGCACGCGAGAGGCGTGCATTTTTCGGGGGCGGCTTTGGGCTCCAATGAATCATTCGAGTGGCAATAGAGACGCGCTGGTTAGCGTTGCAGTTCCGGTCTTCAATGGTCAGGCGACTGTGGGGCAAGCCTTACAGAGCCTGCTTTCGCAGACCTATCGGAATCTGGAGATCATCGTTGTGGACGATGGATCGACAGACGGTACGTGGGACGTGCTCCAGTCCTTCGGGTCGTCGATTCGGGCTATTCGCCAAGCCAACGGTGGACTTGCCGCTGCCCGCAACGCAGGCCTGCAGGCGGCCACGGGCGAGTTCATTGCCCTGATGGATGCCGACGACTTGTGCGAGCCTGATCGCATCGCCGCGCAGGTGCAATTTCTACGACAGTGCCCCGAGCTGTCGCTGTGCTGTTCGGATTTCGGCGCATTCAGTGCCGAGGGTCAGGTGTCCCACAGCCACATTGCCGCCTACTACAGCCGTTGCAACCTCGCCGAAGGCGGGGTTGCTGCGCGATTTCCGCATCGTGGCAGCATCGACTTGAGAAACTGTCTGCCACGCAGGCTCGAGAACGCCGCCGAAGTCCCAATCTACTTCGGCGCGGCCTACGAAGACATCTCCTTGGGCAATTTCGTGCATCCTCCAACAGTGATGTTTCGACGCTCTTTGATCAAGGAAGTCGGCAGTTTTGACCTCGAGGCCAAGACCATGTGTGACTGGGACTGGCTCGTCAGAGTCGCCCGTGTGAGTGCCATCGGGTTCATCGACCGGCCGCTGCTTCAATACCGATTGTCGGCTTCACAAATGTCGGCCACGGAGTTCAGCGGAATCGACTCGTTGCTAGTGGCGCGCCGCATTTGTGAGCGCGACCCGACGCTGATTGCGCGCTGGCCAAAGCGCTTCCGCCAGCGCTTCGGTAGGTTGAGTGCGAGCGTGGCAGATTCCTTGGCGGACAAACGTCCACTTCAGGCCGCCTCGTTGCTGACCGCAAGCATCTTCCGATACCGTACTTGGACGAGACAGACTCCGCGCACGCTTTTCAAGATCCTCGCGCCCGAGCAGTTGGTGCGGCTCCTGCGGCGCTACCGGACGGGAAAACTCCACTCGACTTGATTTTCGATGCCGGGCCTTGGAGGGGTCTCTCCTGGTCACGCGCGTTGAGCACAAAAGTTCACGATCTCGCACTTGGTGCGCGCTGTGTTGGAGTGCCCACCGCGGTGATACTGAGCGGTGTGGACTCCCTACAGCGGCTGCCGCGCCCCTGACTCATGGACATCAACATTCGGCGCTTCGGTCCAACCGACCGGCAGGTATTGGGTCTACTGCAATGCCCGTTGCCGGGGAAGGCGCAGCGCGCTGCTTTCCTGATGTGCAGGCCATTCGGCCAGGAGGCAGTGCGCACGTCACCGATTTACCGCGCCATGTCCGACCGCTTGGCCCGCGAAGGGTGTACGGTGCTGACGATCGACCTGCACGGCTGTGGCGACTCTCCTGGCGAAGCCGACGAACAATCACTCGCACAGTGGGCCGACGACGTCCTGGCCGCGCACCAGCAACTGCGACTTGATGCTCCGGGCGTGCCGCTTCATTGGTTCGGTATGGGTTTGGGGGCAAGCGTCGCCGCTGGCGCCGCCGCGCGATGCGAACCGGCGCCGGACTGCCTCGTTCTCTGGGAGCCGGTCCTTGACGGCCCGGGCTATCTGCGCAGCCTGCTCACGACACACCGCGCTGAACTCGCGCGCGAAATGCAACGCGACTGGCTTGACCTCGTCACCCGAGGCGCCGAATCCGAGCCGGTTCTGCCGGGCAGCGTCCTGGGCTTCACGATAGGAATCCGTCTGCACGAAGCGTTGCAGGAACTGCGAGGGCTGCCCCTGACCAACATTTCCGAGCGCACCACGCGAATCGTGATGGCGCTCGCCGAACCGCAGCTTCACTCCGACGCGACATCAGGAATTCCAGGGCTCACCCTGCACGCCATCAAATCCGCTGCGAACTGGATGTCGATCGAGGCGCGCGGGACGGCCATCGTGCCCCAAGAAATACCGAATGTCCTGTTGGCAACCCTTCGAAGCGAATCGCCATGAACGAACAAACGCTCATCTTTGGCGCAGACAGCCACTTGGTCGGCACGTTCACATTGCCCGGTCTGTCCAAACCCGGGTTTTCCGGCACGATGGCCTTGCTGACGAACGCCGGGGTGATTCCGCGGATGGGGCCGCATCGACTGAATGTGAAATTGGCGAGGCGATTCGCCGAACTCGGTATTGCGACGTTTCGATTCGACTTGAGCGGCCTGGGCGATAGCCGCCGCTCGACGTCGCGACGCTCGACGGGTGAGCAGTTCACCTCCGATACGCGCTGCGCAATGGATCTGGCGCAGACGAGATTCGGCGCCACGCGGTTCTTCATGGTGGGGTTTTGTTCGGGCGGAGACGTTGCGCATGTGACGGCGCTGGAAGACGAGAGGCTTCGTGCCATCGTAATGTGGGACTCGTACGTCTACCCCACCCGACAAGCGAGGCTGCGCGGCTTGCTGTTTCGATTGCGCCGAAACACTCCGAGCTCGGTGGCACGCAAGATTCTTCAGCGCCTGAGCCCGTCGGCAAAGGGGCCTGCAGTGACCGCTGAACAAGAACCGTCGGCGGGTCCTACGATCTTCGGCCGCGCGGTGATGCCGCCGCGCGACGAATTCGGGCAACGAATTCGCACTTTGGTTGATCGCGGCGTCGAGGTGCTCTTTCTGTATTCCGGCGGCGAACCCATTTGGTACAACTACGAGGGTCAGTTCGCTGACATGTTCGGGAAGTACGGTTTTGCTGGCCGGGTCGGCTACGAATACCTTCCTCGAAGCGACCACACCTTCATTCAGCCACACGCCCAAGCCAACTTGATCGCGCGCGTCGAACACTGGCTGGACACTCGAGCCTCGGCGGCGCTTCAGCGCACCGGAGCGGCACACCTACAGGTCGGCTTGTCGGGTTCGTTGAAGGTGGCGTGAGCGCAGAGCACTGCACCGCGCCGGCAACGCCGCGTGCGACTGCGCCACGGCGCCTGGCCCCTGCCCCTGGACTGGAACTCTGGATGGTCAACCTTGAGGGCCAGCCGTCACCCGCGATGCTGTCCTGGCTGTCGGCCGCGGAACGCGCAAAGGCCTCGCGCTTCGTTTTTGGGCGGGACCGACGCCGCTATGAGGCCGCGCACACGATGCTGCGCCAATTGCTTGCGCCACGTACCGGGGTCGCGCCCCAAGACCTGCAGTTCTTCGAAGGCCCCTTTGGCAAGCCGGCCCCATGTCCCCCTTGCGAATGCGTATTCAATCTCAGCCACAGCGAAGATGACGCCGCGGTGCTGATCGCCGCCCAGGGCGAGATCGGCGTTGACATCGAAGCGTTGCGTTCGATGCCCGACGCTCAGGATCTGGCGCAGCGCAATTTCAGCGCAGAAGAGTGTTCCGCGCTCGGCGACATCGACCCTGCGCTGAGCGACCAAGCCTTCCTCACCGGCTGGACGCGCAAGGAGGCGTGCCTGAAAGCCATCGGCAGCGGGCTGTCGATCGCCCCGCGCACGTTCACCGCGGGAATCGCGCACGACGCGCTGCGGACTCGCATCGCCACGCCGCAGGGCATTGCCGATGTGGCCGTGCAATCCTTCTGCCACGAGCAGCGCCTGCTCGTCGCGTGGGCGCGCGTGCTCGACGTGCGGCCCGCTTGACGCGCTGCGCCACCCGCCGCTGCGAATTTCACTGAACGTGATGCGCTCCAGCTCCACCGGCGCCACGCCGCCCAGCACGCCGAGCTTCCACGCCGCGGCATAACTCAGGTCGACGATGCGCCCGTCGTGAAACGGCCCGCGATCGTTGATGCGCACGACCACGCTGCGTCGGTTCGCTGGGTTGAAGATCCGCGCGTAACTCGGGATCGGCAGCGTCGGGTGCGCGGCGGTCATTGCGAACATGTCGTAGGTCTCGCCGTTCGCTGTGGGCCGGCCGTGAAACTTGCGCCCGTACCATGACGCCAAACCCTTTTGGCGGAACGCCACGTCGCGGGTCAGTGGTACGTAGTCGCGGCCGAGCACGCGGTACGGGCTGTTCGGCCCGCCGCTGCGAATGGCCTCGACTCTGGG
>JBEBHW010000797.1:0-2002 GCA_040081145.1 Burkholderiaceae bacterium | reverse complement strand
CCTTACGGCGCTCCCCCCGTGGGCCCGCAGGGGCCACTGCGTGGCCCTGGGGGCGTCGCCAGCGGACCGGCAAAGCCGGATCCGCGGCGGCCACTTGAACGGGTCGTACCTGCCGTTCAGATGTCGGGCATTTGCAAACGCTTCGGCGCAGTCCAGGCGAATCGGCATGTCAATCTGACCGTTGGTGCCGGCACGGTGCACGGCATCGTTGGCGAAAACGGTGCGGGCAAGAGCACGCTGATGGCCGTGCTCTACGGCTTCTACCGTGCCGAAAGCGGCAGTGTCGAGATCAACGGCGCGCCGGTGCGGATCGACAACTCCAAAGCGGCGATCGCGCTGGGCATCGGCATGGTGCACCAGCACTTCATGCTGGTCGAGAACTTCAGCGCGCTCGACAACATCCTGCTCGGCGCAGAAAGCCATTGGCGCTTGCAACCGGCGCGCGCGCACTTGCGCGCCCAGCTCGACGCGCTGATGCGCGACACCGGCTTGCACGTGCGCCTGGACCTGCCCGTCGAGGACTTGCCAGTGGGCGAACGCCAGCGCCTGGAAATCATGAAAGCGCTGGTGCGTGGCGCGCGCATCCTGATCCTCGACGAACCCACCGCCGTGCTCACGCCGCAGGAAACCGAACAACTGCTCGCGACGCTGCGGCGCCTGCGCGAGCGTGGCACGACGGTGCTGCTGATCACGCACAAGCTCAAGGAAATCATGGCGCTGTGCGACGCCGTCACGGTGATGCGCGGCGGGGCGGTCGTGCTCGACTGCGCCATCGTCGACACGAGCGTCGACGACTTGGCGCAAGCCATGGTCGGCCGGCGTGTGCACACGGGTCGCACGGCGGACGCGAGCACATCGCCGCCCGGCGCGGTGTTGCTGCAAGCGCAGCAGCTGCGCTGGCGCGACGGATTCGGCGTGCCGCGCCTGGACGACGTGTCGCTCAGCCTGCGCGCCGGCGAAATCGTCGGCGTGGCGGGCGTGTCGGGCAACGGCCAGAGCGAGTTGCTCGACGCACTCGCGGGTCTGCTCGTGCCGCACCAGGGCCAATTGCGCATCGGCAACACGCAGGCCTTCACCCCCAAGCGCTGGATCACGCCCGATGCCGCACGCGCGGCGGGCGTTGCGCACGTTCCGGAAGACCGGCACCGGCGCGGCCTGGTGTTGCCCTTCGGCGCATGGGAATCCGCGGTGCTGGGCTACCACGAGGCCGCGCGTTACGGCCGCCACGCCCTCATGGACCACGGGGCGATGCGCAGCGACACCGCAGCGATGATGGCGCGCTACGACGTGCGCCCGCCCGACCCCGAACTGCGCTGCGCCAAGTTCTCCGGCGGCAACCAGCAAAAGCTCGTTCTCGCGCGCGAGGCGCTGCCCGAGCCCAAGGTGTTGCTCGTCGGCCAACCGACACGCGGCGTGGACATCGGGGCCATCGAATTCATTCACGGCCGCTTGCGCGCACTGCGCGACGCCGGCGGCGCGGTGCTGCTCGTGAGCTCCGAACTCGACGAGATCCTGGCCCTGTCGGACCGCGTCATCGTGATGTGCGGCGGGCGCATCACCGGCGAGTTGCCGATCGCGCAGTGCAGCGAGGCCGAGCTGGGGCGGCTCATGAGCGGCGCGCAGGCCGACGAGGTGGCCGCGTGAGTCAACCGCTCGACATGCCGCGCTGGCTCGATCTGGTCGTGCTGCCTGCGTTCAACCTGCTGCTCGCCCTGCTCGCCTGCGGCGTCGTCGTGCTCATCGTCGGCCAGAGCCCGACGCAGGTCTTGGCGCTGCTCATCCAGGGCGCGTTCGGCAGCCGCATGGGCTTGAGCTACACGCTGTACTACGCGACGACCTTCGTCTTCACCGGCCTGGCCGTTGCGGTGGCGTACCACGCCGGGCTGTTCAACATCGGCGGCGAAGGCCAGGCGATGTTGGGCGGGCTTGGCACGGCGCTGGCCGCACTTGCGCTCGGCGACCACTACCCGGTGTGGGTGGTGCTGCCGGCGATGCTCGCCGC
>JBEBHW010000796.1:0-2005 GCA_040081145.1 Burkholderiaceae bacterium | reverse complement strand
ACGAGTTCGCGCGGGAACGCCGTCAGCACACCGGCCACCGCCGCACCGAACAGCGCGATCACGCAATAGATCGCGCCACACACCGCCGCAGCGACATAGCGGCGCTGCGGGTCCGGGTGCGCCTCGCGGCCCATGCAGATCGCCGCAGTGATCGCGGCGAGGTTCAGCGCAAACGCGCCGAACGGCGCGAGAGCCAGCGTCGCCAGGCCGGTCAGTGTGATCAACTTCGAGATCGGCATCGAATAGCCCGAGGCACGAATCGCCGCCACCCCGGGCAAGTTCTGCGACGCCATCGTCACGACGAACAGCGGCAGTGCCAGATTCAGCGTCGCGCGCCAGGTGAATTCAGGTGCCGTGAACACCGGCACGGTCAGCTCCCACGGCACCGCATGGGTCTGCAGGCGGCCCTCGAGCATCGCGACCGCCACGCCGACCAGGAGGACCACAGGAATCGCAAAGCGTGGCCAGCAGCGGCGGCCCACGAGGTAAGCCGCGAGCATCACGAGCACCAGCGCCAACGCTGACTGCGCGGCGAGAAACGCGTCCATGCCAAACCGCGCCAACACGCCGGCAAGCAAGGCACTCGCCAAGGGCAACGGGATGCGTTCCATCACCGCTTCGAACCAACCCGTGACGCCACACAGCGTGATGAGTGCGGCGCAGACCATGAACGCGCCCACCGCCTCCGCCATGCCGAAGCCGCCGCTCACCCCAGCCGTGGCGAGCACCGCGGCGCCAGGCGTGCTCCAGGCCACCATCACCGGTTGACGCAGCCACAGCGAGGGCAGCAACGAACCCAGGCCCATACCCAGGCCGAGCGCCCACATCCACGAGCCGACCTGCGCCGGCGTGGCGCCCAACACGCTGGCGGCCTGGAACACGATTGCCACCGAGCTCGTGAAGCCCACCAGCACGGCGACTCCGCCGGCACTCGCCGCCGAGAGAGAAAAGTCACGCGCCAAGGATTTCATGAAGCGAGCATAGCTGGCAGCGCAGGCCAAGGCGTTGCGCGCACCGCCGCTTCAGTCTGTGCCGCGGGCGCCGATAAGGCCAACAACCCCGACTCTGCGCCTGCCTGGATGTGCCGCTTCATCGCTTACCTCGGAACGCCAATCTTCCTCGAAGAGCTGGTGTGCCGGCCGCGCCACTCGCTGCTGCACCAGGCGCTGCGCGCCGAAGAGTCCAAAACCGCGACGCAGGGCGACGGCTTCGGCATCGGCTGGTACGGTGAACGCGCTGAGCCCGCGGTCTACCGCGAAATCATGCCGGCCTGGTCGGACGAGAACCTGCTCACCTTGTGCACGAGCATTCGCTCGGGCAATTTTTTCGCCCATGTCCGTGCCGCCACAGGGACCGCGATCGCCCGCCAGAACTGCCACCCGTTTCGCCATGGCCGGTTTCTCTTCATGCACAACGGCCAGATTGGCGGCTACGCCAAGGTGCGGCGCACGTTGGAAGGGCAGCTGCCCGACGCGCTGTACGCGGCGCGGCGCGGCGCCACCGACTCCGAACTGATTTTTCTGTTGGCGCTGGCGCGCATTCAGCAGGGCGAGGAACCCGGCGCCGCCGTGGTTCGCGTTTTCAACGACACGGTCCTGCGCATGCAGCGCGCCGGGACTCGCGAACCCTTGCGTTTCAGCGCCGCGCTGTCCGATGGGCACAGCCTGATCGCGTTCCGACTCGCCAGCGACGCCCAGCCGCCGACGCTGTACCTGCGCTGCAATTCGACGGGCAGCGTCATCGCGTCGGAACCGCTGGATGACGGCGATGTCGGATGGGAGGCCTTGCCCAGCGGCGCACTGGTTCGCATCGGGCCCTCAGGTTACCGCGTCGAGTACGTCGCTGCGGCGCTCGGCCAAGCCATCGCGACGGCCTAGTCTGGGAGCCTGTCGACCGTTGGGTCGGCCCGGGTTGGGCCTGCTTCGGGGCGCAGGCTCCTAGCGACCTAGATCTCGACTTTCGAACCCAACTCGACAACCCGATTCGTCGGCAGGTTCAAGAAGTC
>JBEBHW010000100.1:0-9201 GCA_040081145.1 Burkholderiaceae bacterium | reverse complement strand
AAGCAAAAGCCGCGCGTCACGAATTGGGGACCCCGGCATGACAGGTAGTCGGCCCACTCGCCGATTGCCGGCGTGAACCCGCCCTATTTGTTCTCTCTGGCCGCGACCCATGCGAACACGCGCGGCAGCAACCGCGGCGTGCTGCTCGGGCCCCCTGCGTGGTCGACGAGAAATTTCGGCCGGGGAGTTTTGCGCCGACCTTGCCCGGGGGCGGTTCCGGTCGAGGCGTTGTGGGGGGCAGGCCCAAGCCTGCCCCCTTCTCACAAAGTCAATCCTTGCCGCGATGCTCCGCGTGGCGCTCGCTGTGGCCGCCGCGGCACGACTCGTCGTCGTCGTGATCGCCATGCCGGCCCTTGCGCTGGCCCAGGTAGCACGCCTCCGACACCTGGCGCACTTTCAGGCTGCCGCTGCGCACCGCGCCGCTGGCGGTGTAACTGCAGCCTGCCGTGCAGGTGAGGTGGAACTGATCCGGCGACGCGGCCTTTTTGCCTTTGCCATTGTCTTGCACGCAGACACGGAAGCTGGCTGCTGCGCCGTTGAATGTTCCGCTGCCGCTGAACTGCACTGAGTTGGCCTTGGCGGGAACGCCGCCGCAGGCGTCGCGCACGCCGCTCAGCGTTTCGAGCTTGTTCATGCGGATCTTTACCTTGTTGGCCCGGTCGGTGAGGCGCAGGCTGCCGTGCAGGCCACTGTGCTGCCTGCGCTTGGCGTCAAACTCGACCTCAGCGCCCGAGTGGTGCGCCTTCGCGCCGCTCAAACGGACCTCGCCGCTTGCGGTGCGGCGCAGGCACGGGTTGTACACGGGGTCAGTCAATTCGAGCGAGACGATACCGCCCTGGTTCCAGCCGGAGTAGTAAATGCAGTTCTCGGCGTCGTAGCGTGGATCGGGGCGGGTGAAGTCGCTGTCACCTGCGGCGGTGGTGGGCGCGTTGGGGCTCTTGTAGTAGGCGATTTCCTTCGGGCTCGTCGGGTCGCGCCAATCGACGAAGCGAATGCCGTATACGGCGCCTGCATAGACCGCCAGGCGCATGTTGTTGCGGTCGTCAAAGCCCAGGTAGTGGACCATGCCGCCGTCGGTGCCCGCGGCCAGGTTCGCTGCGCAGTTTTCCGGCTTGTTGACGTCGGGTTTGAATGTGCCCACAACTTTGGGATTTGCGTCGTCGGTGATGTCGATCATGCGGCCGTAGCTGCGGTGCGCGCACATTCCCGCGGCCGTGCCGTTCAGGCCGCCTCCCGACTCTTCGGTGCTGACGATGTACTCCTTGCCGTTCTCGTGCTTCACGTACTCCACCGCGTGGGCCGATGCCGTGGAGCCGTCACCGAAGTCGGGGTCGAGTTGCTGGTCGCACCATGAGAGGAAGCTGATGAATTTGAGCGTCGGATTGGGCACGCGATTCGCCACGTCGGACGAGTCGAGAATCATCAAGCCGTTCGCGCAGCGCTGGTTGTGCGCCGGACTCGGATTGTTGTTGTTGCCGCCCAGCGAGTTGTTGCCGCCGTAGAGGGCGGCGTAGACCCGGGTGCCGGCCGCGTTCGTGCTGACGTCGTGGAAGTGCGTCGTCGCGAGGATTTGCGGATGCGGCGAGTTCGCCGCCGTGCCATCACCCCGCACCGCCAGCGGAATCTGCAAGCGGTTCCAGTTCAGCAAGTGCTTGGGGTTCTTCGGATCGGTCAGGTCCGTCACGTGCAGGTCGATTCGAGACGGCGTGATCACGGGAGCCGCCGCGGTTCCGGACAGGAGTCGCGGGCCCGAGAAAGGAATTCCGTAGTACGTCTTGCCGTCGGGCGTGAGCCAGCCGTCGTGGTTGCCCCCAGCGGTGTCGTACGTGGTCGACAGCGGAATCGGATTCAGGCAGTCGCTGACGTCGTAGATGTCCAGCGGATTCGTCTGCACACCGTTCACGACTGGACCCAGGTCCTTGTACGCGCCAACCAGAATGTTGCCCTGCAGCTCGAGCGCTGAGTAAGCGCGAATCATGGCGCGGCTGCGCAGAATCTTGCCGTTCGGATTGGGCGGCGTCGCGGTGTCTGCGGGGATGACCAGGTTGGTCGGGACTCGCGCATCGAGCACCACGGTGCCGGTGGTGAGCGCCGTCAGCACCGACGGGTCGCGCATGCTTGCATAGGCGCAGTGGTCCTTGAACTGCACGTCGCCGAAGCTGCCGCGCTGAAACAGCAGGTGTTGCGCGACTTTGCGCGCGCCGCACCACTGGCCCTGGAAGCCCCCCGTTACCGCCTTGGCCTCGGCCGAAAGTGAGCCCTGCAGGCCGGTTTCGGGCTGATCGCCCGGCCCGGGGATGCAAAACGACACCGCCTGCGCGCCACCGGCGGCAAGTGCGGCAAGCAGAGCCGCCGCAACCGGCGCCCCGCGCCAGCATGCACTGGGCCGCGGACGTGAATCGAAAGTGCGTCGCATGTTCTTGTCTCCTTCGTTAGAGTGTTGGGCAGAAACGCTGCCCTGCGTGAATATTGATGCCGTGACCGTCAGTGCCCTTCAACCACGGTCTCGGGGTTGGGTTCGTTGTAATGCTCGGGGCTGGGCACGGCAAGGGACGCCGCCACGTTGCTCGGTTGCTCAGCGACGCCCAGCGCCGCCACCGGCGCGAATTCGTGAGGCGCCTGGCGCACTCCATCGGCCTCGAGGAAAATTCGGGCGGCCGCTTCACCGCGTGCGGCGCCCGCAGTCGTCAACGTGACCCGGCCCGGTTCGATCGCCGTGAGCACCATGCCGGCAACCTGGTCGCCCACCCGAAGCTGCAAGAACCCTGCCCCGCCGGCGTCACGAACGACGGCAAATGAGCCGTGCCTGGCGAGCGTCGTGCCGATCAACGTGAGCCCGCGGGCCGGCGCGTCGTCGCTGCGCCGCAGCACCGCGGCAGGCTCGCGCTGCGGCGTACCGCTGCCTACCGCAGCCGCCGTGTCGGCAGGCGCCCCGTCTGCCACGAGCCGGGTGCCTTGTGGTCGCGTGACTGACGCGGCATCGAAGTCCGGCGCCTGCTCGCACCCCGTCAACAGAGCCAGCCAGAAGCTCGTGTGGACAAGAGTCGCAAACCAATTCGCGAAGGTCGCCATCTGCGTTGATCTTACAGTTGCTTACGAAGTTCGTGCGTACCGCTCGTGAGGAAACTCCTGCGACTAGGGAAAGTCCGGAGCCTCGTCTTGAAGCGCGCGCTTGCGAGCTTGCACCGCAATCACGCGGCGCCGATACTTTGCTGGCTCGGGCGACACGCCCGCCTGCGCTGACGACAGAAGGGACACCTTGAGAACATTGACCGCATTCGTCGTGGCAGGCGCGCTGCTCGGCTTGGCCCACAACGCGCCGGCCGGCGCGCCGCGCCCGAACGCCGGCATCGATGGCCTGCGGCTCGCAGGCCACGGCGACCCCGTCAATCCGGCGCTGCGCCGCTTCACTGGAGTCGTCGTCAAACTCGGCAACCCCGAAGAGGGCGGCGCGATCAGGTCGATCCAGATCGAGCCCATCGGCCCGCGCATGGTCGCGCCCCCCATCAATGAACTGCGCGGCTGGCGCCTGACCGTGCTCTCCGGCGCGCGGTTTGCGAGCGTCTTTGTTGTGCAAAGCAATACCGCCACTGAAATCACGGTGCAGGCACCCGACACTGGCCTCGAAGGCCTGACGAGCAAAGACGTCTTCGTCGTCGAAGAGATCGACACGTCAGCCCCAGTGGAGCCGAGCGCGCGCACTCGCGATGTGGCGAAGCCCGGGCGCGGTTGAGCGCCGATCGAAGCGCGGCGATGGCGATGCTGCTGCAATGTTCCCGGCGCGCCCTGGCGCTGTGCCTGGCCCTGTGCGCAAGCGCGGCGGGCGCACAGGGCACACGCCTGCCCGCCGACGCCGTCGACGGGTTTCACGCGGCGCTGAAGAAGAAAGACACTGCGGCCGCGCTGTCGCACCTGGACCGCGGGCTGATCGTCTTCGAGTACGGCGCGATCGACCCGACGATCGAGGCCTACGCGCTGCAGCACCTGCCCGCCGACATCGACATGGCGGCCATCGCGACCTGGACCCTACAGACGCGCCGCGTCGGCGGCGAGGGCAACGAGCGCTGGGTTCTCAGCACGTATCACGTCACCGGAACCCGCCCCGACGGCAAACCGATCGACCAGATCACGCTGGAGACTGCGATCGTGCGCCGCGCCGGCGAACAGTTTCGCATCGTGCACCTGCACTGGTCGACGAACAACCCCGCGTTCCAGGCCTGGGCGCAGCAGCAGCGGCCGGCACCGAAGTAGCGGGGATCCTGCGGGTTGTGGAACGGGCGGGCGTTGGCGCGACGCGTCAACCAACAATCGGCTGCGCGAGGATCCACAAGCTCAGGCTCGTGTACGCGACCATCAGCGCAATCATCGGCAACTGGCTGCGCAGCGCGGCGCCGTGACCGGGAAAGAGGCGCTGCGCCTGGACATGCGCGACGACCACGGCGAGCACATGACCGGCAACGATCAGCAGCACCGAGCCGTACCAATACACATAAGGGCTGAGCAGGCCGAGGTCGACCTTGTAGTCGCGCGTGCCGAACAAATCCCAACCCCAGCCGAAGGGGTCGGAGGCGAGCGGAACGATGAACTGCCCCGTCGTGACGAGCAGCGAGAAATAGTGCGACAAGTGGTAGGCGACAGCGATCGGCACGAGGCTCAGCACGAAGCTGCCGGCGGCTTCACGTGCCTCGCGCCGTGACGCTGCGCCGCGCCGCGCCAGTCGCACCATGAGCGCGCTGGCGATCCAGAACGCCGCAACGAAACCGAGCGGAAACAGCAGCAGCAGCGCACCGTGCACCGCCTGGTTTTCGGCCAACCCCCATAGCGACAGCTCGAACAGCAGCAGCGCCACAGCACGCGAGGTTTGTGCGGCGGTTTCGATGGCTTGCATCAGCGGCGTTTCGCCGAAACCGTCGAACGTGACGGTGGCGAGCATCAGCAGCACGAAGACGACAACCGACCAGGGCACGGTGTCGCGGATCAACAGCCCGGCGGCGTACGGTCGCAGGCGCAGCGACGCCGGCTCGTGCAGCGTGGAGCTGCGCACGCGAAGCGGCGCAAACCCGCCCAGCACACGCAAGGCAAGCGCCATCGCGTCGGCGTTGCGCCGCCAGGGCTCGACGCCGAAGACGAACATACCCGACCAGGTGAGCGCGGCGTAGCCGAGCACGGCACCAGCCAGCGCGCGCGGCACGTCTTTGCCGGGCCAGATGAGCTCCACCCATGCGAAGCCGAAGAACAGCACGACCGCGGGCCACGCGCCCAGCCACATCGGGTAGCGCCGACCGAGCGAAGACCGTGAGGCGCCGGTCAGCCGGCGCACTGTCCAGGCCGCGGCGAGGTACAGGCTGCGTAGCGGGTCAATCGCCTCCCACACGTCGCCCACGAGGGCACAGCAAAACGCCATGCCCACCCACCAGATCACCCACACCAGGGTGACGATCAGGTTCGCGTACGCGTCTTGGTTGCCGGCAAAACCCGTGGCCAGGGCGAGCACGAACGAGGCGCCGGTGAAACCGCGCAACAGCACCGCAAAACGGTGCGCGATGGAGCGCGCGCGGGCCGACTGCAGCAGCTCGACGCCTTGCGTTGCGCCGACGGGCGGACCCGGGACCTCGGGTTGGCGCGCGAACAAGGCCAGCGCAACAAACGTCAGGACGATCGTCGCGCCGGCGCCGCTGAGCCACAGCCACAGCGGCAGTGGCAGGTCGAAGCGCTGGCCGAAGCCGTGCGCCCATGCGACAGCGGGCGCCGCACCGACCACGGTCAGTCCAACCGCGCACCGCACCGCCCGCGCGCGGTGGCTCCGCTCAGGGATGGACTTCAAGGTAAACGATTACGCGGTGGTGGTGTGCACCCTTGCTGTGTTCCGAGACTGGGAACCTGCCGGGCAGCCTGGCGCCAAAGCGCATCGTCGCGGGCGAGTCCGGCGCCGCGGAGGCGAGGATGTCGTAACCGTGCAAGTGCAGTTCGATCGCCTTGTCGCTGCGCCAGCGCAATTCCACGGCGTCGTGTTGGCGCACGCGCAGCGTGTTCTGCGCTGCCGGCGCCCTGCCGTTTTGCAAAGCGACCTCGATCACCTGGCTCTTTACCGGCGCCGCAACCGCGGGCGCCTGAGCGGATGAGGCGGCTGCGAGCAGCGCCAGCGCGAGCGGCCAAAGGAATCGAATCGTCGTCATGGTGTCTTAGGCGGTCTTGGCAGCGCGTGGCTCGGCCCGATCGGCACCATGTTAGCCGCAGCACGCTGCGGGCCATTTACGATGGGGCATCGAGTTCGACGGTCCCTGCCCCGGATCCCCTTGCATGAGCCGCAGCCAATTGCACAGCCGCCTCACCGTCCACACCCTGGGCTACCTGGTGCCGCGCACGGCGTTTTCCGGCCGAGTCCACAGCGTCTTCGAGCATGCGTGCAATCTCGAATGCGACTGGGGCGTCGGCCGTGGTCTGCTCACGTTGTGCGACGGCGCTGCGGCAATCGGCCCGACGACGCTGCACTTCGCGAGCGACGATGGGGTCGACTTGCGTGACGGGTTCTTCATCGGCGACGCCGTGATGTGCCGCGACGACACGCTTCGCATCGGCCGCATCGAGCTGGGCTTCCCGCACGCTCGCATCTGGCAGCCGCCTGTCATGCGTGCCCGCCAAGCGGGAGTTGAGGCACGCTGCCACCGCGCCGGGGTTCAGCTCGCGGCGCGGCGCCGCCTGCGCTCGAGCGTGATCGACGCGCAGGCCGCACCGGTGGTCGCGGCACTGGCCGACGCCTGCCGCAATCTCGACACCCCGGCCGCGCTCGCGCAGGCGCAGCGCCTCATCGGCTGGGGCGAAGGGCTGACCCCGGCGGGCGACGACTTTCTGGTCGGCTTGCTCGCGGCATTGCAGGCACTGGCTCGAAGCGATGCGCCGCGGCTGGGTTTTCACGCCGTGTTGGCCATGCATGTCGCCCGCGACGTGCAGCGCACGACGCCCATCGCCGCCCACTACCTGCGCCTGGCCGCCGCAGGCCACTTCACCGAGCCGCTGCTGAGCCTGCGCGACGCGCTGCTCGGGCAGACCGACGAAGCGCAGCTCGACGCGGCGCTGCAGCGGGCGTTGGCCGTCGGCGCGACTTCAGGCGCAGACACCGTGTCCGGGTTTTTGGCAGGGTTGACCGCATGGATTTCGCCTTGCGCTGCGCCCACAATGGCGCTGTGAGCCAAGCCATCACGCGCTTCAAACGCTTCGCGAACCTTTATCAGGATTCGGTGACGCTGATGCAGCTCGGCGCCGCCTTGCGCGAGCGCAGTGGCATCGAGCAGGCGTCGTGCCTGATGGCCACGCCAGCGAACCTGTCGCAACTCGCGCACGCCGATCTCGAGATCGACGCGACAGTGTCGCCGTCCGATCTGCTGGTGATCGTGCGCGGTGACGCCGCAGCTTGTGAAGCAGCCCTGCTCGCCGCCGAGTCGCGCCTGCTCGCCGCCCCGAGCAATCACAGCGGCGACCGCAGCGCGTTCAAGCCGCCACTCACGTCGATCGCCTTGGGCGTGGCGCAGCGCGTCGCGCAAGGGGCGAGCGCCGACCTCGCGCTGATCTCCGTTCCCGGCGACTACGCCGCCGCGGAAGCGCTCAAAGCGCTCGCGCTGGGCCTGCACGTCATGCTGTTCTCCGACAACGTGTCGGTCGCCGACGAGGTTGCGATCAAGACGTTCGCGCGCAGCAAGGGCTTGCTGGTGATGGGGCCGGATTGCGGAACGGCGATCGTCAACGGCGTGCCGCTGGGTTTTGCGAACGTCGTGCGGCGGGGTGACATTGGTCTGGTCGCCGCGTCGGGAACGGGTCTGCAGGAAGTGACTTGCCGCATTCACAACCTGGGCGGCGGCGTGTCGCAGGCGCTGGGAACGGGCGGGCGCGATTTGAAAGAAGAAATCGGCGGCATCACGATGTTGCAGGGGCTTGCCGCGTTGGCGGCAGACCCGACGACGCGAATCATCGTGCTCATCTCCAAGCCTCCCGCGCCGGCGATTGCGCGCGAGATCGAGCGCGCCGCGAGTGCTGCTGGCAAACCCGTGGTCGTGCATTTTCTCGGGGCCAAGCCCGGCGCGCTGCCTGCCGGGCTGGTTGCCGCGACGTCGCTGCGCCACGCCGCTGACTTGGCCGTCGCGCTGGCGCGCGGAGGCGCGGCGCGCGTTGACTCCGTCATCCCGGCAAACGCCGGGATCCACCCGGTGCAGAACAGCCTCGAACAGCAAGCCGCAGCGATGGCACCCTCGCAACACACCGTCCGCGCCCTCTTCACCGGCGGCACGTTCTGCTACGAGGCGCAAGGGGTGTTCCTCGAGCGCGGCTTGGCGTGCAGCTCCAACGCCCCGGCGCACGGCGCGGCGACGATCGAAGCGCACGGCGCGATGGCCGGCCACGTCTTGCTCGACCTCGGCGACGACGACTACACGCGCGGGCGGCCGCACCCGATGATCGACCCGAGCTTGCGCGATGGCCTGGTTCGCGAAGCCGGCGCCGACGCATCCGTCGCTGCATTGCTGTTCGACGTGGTGCTCGGCTACGGTTCGCACGCCAATCCTGCAGCCGGCCTGGCGTTGGCGCTGGCCGACGCGCAGCACGCGGCGCGCGCGCAGGGCCGAACGCTCGCGCTGATCGGCCACGTGTGCGGTACTGACGGCGACCCGCAGGACCGCGCCGCGCAGGTGCGCCAGCTCGACAACGTGGGCGCGATGATTGTGGGCAGCAACGTCGAGGCGGCGCTGCTCGCGGCACAGCTCGCAGCACAGCTTGCGCAGCGCAGCGCTGCTGATCCCCCCACGCGGCGTGCGTAGGACCTTGCCCATGACCTCGCTGTTCAAAGAAGGCCTGAGCGTCGTGAACGTTGGCTTGCGCGGCTTCGCCGACAACGTCGTCGCAGCCAGCGGACAGTGCATCGCGCTCGAATGGCAACCGCCGGCGCAGGGCGACCGCGACGCCGGTTGGGCGCTCGCGCAGCTCTTGAATCACCCGGCTGTCGAGGCGGCGAACGCCATCGCTTTCGAGCGCTTTCTCGCGGCCCAACCGGTGCTCACGGGCGTGGCAACGGCACGCGACGTCTTGCCCGGCATGGCCAACGGGCGCCGCCTGATCGTGCACGCCGGCCCGCCCATCGATTGGGCGAAGATGTGCGGCCCGATGCGCGGCGCGGTGCTCGGCGCGGTGGTGCTCGAAGGTTGGGCGGAGTCG
>JBEBHW010000795.1:0-2008 GCA_040081145.1 Burkholderiaceae bacterium | reverse complement strand
CCAGATGGGCGGTCAGATCGGCGTGAACAGTCAGGCCGGCCAGGGCGCGACGTTCTGGTTTTGTGTTCCTGCGCCGGCTTGCGCTGCCGCGGACGCGGCGCAAGCGGTGCGGCGCGAACCAGGCAGCGTCTTGCTCGTCGAGCCGCATCCCGCCGCACGCGCCGCCACCCTCGAGATGCTGCGCCACGCCGGCTTCCAGGCCAGCGCAACGCCCGACGCGGCCTGCGCCATGGCGCTCCTGAGCGACGACGCTCGCTCGCCGGGCGACGTGGTCCTGTACGCCGAACCCGAGCATCCGGGACGCGAATCGCCGTTTGCCAAACGCGTGCGCGCCGGCGGCGCGACGCCGCGCCTGATCAAACTGGTCACGCTCGCGGCAATGGCCGAACTCGACCTCCCGCACATCGACGGCCCCGACGCCTGGATTCCCAAACCCGCGAGCGCGGCCCAGTTTCTGAGGGCCCTGCGCAACTCCCCGGAAGGGCACAGCAACCTGGGCGAGCTGGAGCCCGCCGACGCGCCGCAACTGCCTTTGCTGGGAGCGCGGGTGCTGCTCGCCGAAGACAACGCCATCAATGCCGAGATCGCCATCGAATTTCTCAAGGAGATGGACTGCAGCGTTGTGCACGCCCCGAACGGCGCCGACGCGGTGGCGCATTTTTCAGCCCAGTCCTTCGATGTCGTCTTGATGGACTGCCAGATGCCGGTGATGGACGGGTTCGAAGCGACGCGCCGGATCCGGCAGATCGAAGCCGGAGCCGGTGCGTCGCAGCGCCGCACGCCCATCCTCGCCGTGACGGCCAACGCCCTCAGCGGCGACAGCGAGCGTTGCATCGCAGCGGGAATGGACGGCCACATCGGCAAGCCGTTTGCCCAAAACGAACTCGGCGAGTTGCTGCAGCGCTGGGTCACGCCAAGCCCCGCGGCGTCGCGCGGCGTCGCCGGCGCCGTCGTGGCCGTGAGCGCGCAATCGACCGCGCTCGACGTGCCGCCCGCAGGGCCGCCTTCTTCCGCCGTCGCGCATGCACCGGCCATCGACCGCGAGGCGCTTCTCAAGGGCCTGCGCATCGGCGGTCGGACCCGACCCGAGCTGGTGAGCAAGGTGATCGCGCTGTTCGTGACCGACATGCCGCCGCTGCTGCTGGCGCTGCGCCTCGCGCTGGCGCAGGGCGATGCGCGCGGTGCAGAGCGCGCTGTGCACACGCTCAAGTCGTCGGCAGCCAGCGTGGCCGCGCTCGAGCTGGCGCAACTGGCCAAAGGCGTGGAAAGCCTGGCCCGTGGAGGCCAATTGGATGAAGCGACGCTGGCGCTGCCGCAACTCGACGCCTGGTTCGCGCAGACCGCGCAACAACTGAGTGCGATGCAAAACGAACTGCGCCAGTCCGAACTCGAGGTCACCTCGCCATGACGCCGACCCTACCGATCGGCGAAGCGCCGGCGACGATTCTCGTCGTCGACGACGACGCGATGGTGCGCCTGATGGCCGAAGAGGCGCTCGCCGAGGCGGGCTACCGCGTCCTCGTGGCGGCAAGCGCGGAGGCCGGCTTGATGGCCTTCGACGCGGCCCCGGCAGACCTGGTCCTGCTCGACGTGCTGCTCCCCGGAATGAACGGCTACGAGGCGTGCCGCCGCCTGCGCGAGCACCCGGCGGGGCAACACCTGCCGATCATCGTCATGACCGGCCTGGACGATCGCGAGTCGATTGCGCAGGCCTTTGAATCGGGCGCAACCGACTTCATCACCAAGCCCATGGTGTGGGACTTGCTGCCCTATCGCGTGCGCTACGCGCTGCGCGCGAGCACGGCGCTGCGCGACTCGGTGCGCAGCCAAGCGCTGATGGAAGCATCGCAACGCATCGCCCACATGGGCAGCTGGGAGTGGCTCGCCGGGCGCGAGACGGTGACGTGTTCCGACGAATTGCAGCGCATCCACGGCTTCACGCCCGGGGCGGCCGGACACGATTGCGCTGCGTTGTTCGCCCAGGTGGACGCGCCTGTCTCTTATACAC
>JBEBHW010000794.1:0-2009 GCA_040081145.1 Burkholderiaceae bacterium | reverse complement strand
GCGCAGCAATTCGGCCACGAGGGCCTGGCAACCGCCGTCCTCCGGCGTGACTGAGCGGCGTGCGATGAGTTGTTCGGTGAGGATCAGCGTGCGCGTCATGGGCCCTGCGTCAGAAACCGGTCAGCGGCACGGAGCGAGTTGAGCGGGATTCGGGCTGAACGTCGAGGGTGATTTCGGTAAAGCTCGCCTCATCGTTGGTGTCTTCCTTGGCGGCGACCAGACGCGACGCCGGTGCCACGTCGTTTTCGAGGCGCCACATGAGGTTGGTAGGCGAATCGGCGAAAGCCAGACCTTCGTCGCGCGTGATCTTGCCTTGCGTGATGAGGCGCGCCAGGTCCTTCTCGAAGGTTTGCGAGCCGACGCTCAGCGACTTCTCCATCGCCGCGCGCACGCCGTTGAAGTCGCCTTGCTCGATCAGCTCCGAGACGAGTTGCGTGTTCAACATCACCTCGACCGCCGGGATGCGCCCGCCCCCTGCGGATCGAACCAGGCGCTGCGAAATCACCGCACGCAGGCCGGCGGCCAAGTCGGCCAGCAGCACCGGCCGCGCCTCGGGCGTGTAGAACGACAGGATCCGCCCCATCGCGTGGTAGCTGTTGTTCGCGTGCAACGTCGAGAGCACGAGGTGGCCCGACAGCGCGTACGAGATCGCCGCCGTCATCGTTTCGCGGTCGCGGATTTCGCCGATCATCACGCAATCGGGCGCCTGACGCATCGCGTTCTTCAAGCCCGTCTGCAGCGACTGCGTGTCGCGCCCGACTTCGCGCTGGTTGATCACCGATTTCTTGTTGCTGAACAAGAATTCGATCGGGTCTTCGATCGTCAGAATGTGGCCGGCGAGTTGCTGGTTGCGCTGCTCGAGCATCGACGCCAGCGTCGTGCTTTTGCCGGTTCCGGTGGCTCCCACCATCAACACCAGGCCGCGCTTTTCCATCACCAGCGCGTTCAGAATTTCCGGCAGGTTGAGCGTCTCGAGCGAGGGGATTTCGAAGGGAATGCAGCGAAACACTGCCGCGATCGTGCCGCGCTGCTTGAATGCGCTCAAACGAAAGCTGCCCAGACCTGTCAAGCCGATACCGATGTTCAGGTCGCCCGTTTCTTCGAGGTCTTCGAGTTGGCTGGGCGACAACAACTCGGCGAGCAACTGGCGTGGCTGGTTGTGGGTGAGCGCCTGATCGCTCAGTTGAATCACGTTGCCGTTGATCTTGATGAGAATCGGCGAGTTCGCCGACAGGTAGACGTCGGAGGCGCCCTTCTCCGACATCAGGCGCAGCACGCGCTCCATGTTTCCGCCACTCATGTCCAGACCTCCTGCTCACAAGGAAACGCCGGGCCGCCCCAAGTTTCCTTGACCCCAAGGGCCACGAAGGGGTCCCTTCGTGGCCCTTGGGGCGGGCTGGGCGCAGCCCGGCCCTGGGGGCACTCTAAGGGAAGCAATTGTCGGGGCTCATTGGACTGAACAAGCCCACGCATCAGGCACGCAACAGCTCGTTGATGCTGGTTTTTGCACGGGTTTGGGCGTCGACGCGTTTCACGATCACGGCGCAGTAAAGGCTGTACTTGCCGTCGGCGCTCGGCAGGTTGCCGCTCACGACGACCGAGCCCGCAGGAATGCGCCCGTAACTCACCTCGCCCGTGGCGCGGTCGTAGATTTTTGTGCTCTGGCCGATGTACACGCCCATCGAGATGACCGAGTTCTCCTCGACGATCACGCCTTCGACGACTTCGGAGCGCGCACCGATGAAGCAGTTGTCTTCGATGATCGTCGGGTTCGCCTGCAAGGGTTCGAGCACGCCGCCGATTCCCACGCCGCCGGACAAGTGCACACCTTTGCCGATTTGCGCGCACGATCCCACGGTCGCCCAGGTGTCGACCATCGTGCCTTCGTCGACATAGGCGCCGATGTTCACATAAGAAGGCATCAGGATGACGTTCCTCGCGATGTAGGCGCCGCGCCGCGCGACGGCGGGAGGCACGACGCGCACGCCGGTTTCGCGCATCGCGACTTC
>JBEBHW010000793.1:0-2013 GCA_040081145.1 Burkholderiaceae bacterium | reverse complement strand
ACCCGGAGCGGGTGGGGAACTCACCTCGGGTTCCGGGGCGGGTGCCGGGGCCGCAGCAGGCTGAGCGCGCGCGACACTGGCTTCGCGCGGTTTGGTGAGTGGCGTCGGATCCGGGTTGCGGTAGTTGGCGGGCAGCCGCGATTCGCGTGGGTAGCCTGCTGCGTCGAGGTAGGAGTTCCACAGGTCTGCGGTAAGCCCGCGCATGGTTTGCGCGCCCAGGGTCAGCGTCGGCGCGTCGCGCCCGCCGCTGAGGCGCTCGAAGGCCTCTGCGTCTTCGGGCGTGGCGATCACCTTTTCGCTGTAAGGGATGCCGCGCTGGCGCAGCAGCTGGCGCGCCGCGTCGCAGGGCGCGCAGGCGCTGGCCGTCACGTACAAGGTCACCGGGTAGCGTGCCGCCACCTGGCGCAATTCCGCGGGCAACGGCGCTGCCTCGTAGGCACCTGCGTTGCCGCGCGCGCCCAGCGTCGTGATCTTGCCCTCGGCGGGGGCGGGGCGGTCGGTGTAGGTGATCTTGCCGTCAGGCCCGACCACCTTGTACTGCGCGCAAGCCTCGCCGACCATCAATGCGGCGGCAAGCGGCAAACACGCAGCAAACGTGGTCAGGCGAATCTGACGTGCAAAGGCAGTGTTCATGCGAGGCTCCGGTGGCGTGAGCATGGGGGCGAATCTAGCGCACCCGGGCTGCGCGCTCAAGGCGAAATTGCGGCGGAAGTGCCGAATTGGCGCTCTGCGGCGTCCAGCGTGTTGACGAGCAGCATCGCAATCGTCATCGGCCCCACACCGCCGGGAACCGGCGTGATCGCGGCGGCCACCTCAGCAACGCCGGCAAAGTCGACGTCGCCGCACAACTTGCCCGCTTCCGTGCGGTTCATTCCCACGTCGATGACGATTGCGCCCGGCTTGACCATGTCGGCGACGACCGTATTGCGCCGGCCCACGGCCGCCACCAGCACGTCGGCCTGGCGCGTGAATCGGCCCAAATCGGGGGTCGCGCTGTGACACACGGTGACCGTGGCATGGGCCTGCAACAGCATCAGCGCCATCGGCTTGCCCACCGTGTTGCTGCGGCCGATCACGACGGCGTGTTTGCCGCGCAGTGGCGTCCCCGTGCTTTCAATCAATTTCATGCAGCCGTAAGGCGTGCAGGGGCGAAAGCCGGGCAGACCACTGGCGAGTTCGCCGGCACTGAGCACGGAAAACCCGTCGACGTCTTTCGCCGTGGCAATCGTCGCGATCACGGTGTGCGCGTCGATGTGCTTGGGCAATGGCATTTGCACGAGGATGCCGTGCACCGTGGCGTCGGCATTCAGCGCCTCGATGCGCGCGAGCAAATCGCGCTGGCTGAGCGAGGCGTCGAACTTTTCGAACGCCGAGTGCAGGCCGGCTTCGACGCACGCCTTGACCTTGTTGCGCACGTAGACCTGGCTCGCCGAATCGTCGCCGACGAGGAGCACCGCCAGCCCGGGCTTGGCTCCGCGCTGCGCCAGTGCCTGCGCACGGCGTGCCACGTCGGCGCGGATGTCGCGCGCCAGTGCCGTGCCGTCGATGACCTGTGCGGTCATGGGTGATGTTTCAAGGGCAGCAAGCCGCCCTGCGACGGGCCTTCACGCGTCGCGCGGCGCACGAAGGCCGCGTCGCAGCAGATCGCATCAGCTCGCATCAAACCTTGGTCTGCGCGCCCAGCGCGATCTTCAGCAAATCCGCGACCGTGTTGGCGTTGAGCTTTTCCATGATGTTCGCGCGATGCGCTTCGACAGTCTTGATGCTGATGCCCAGGTCGTCGGCAATCTGCTTGTTCAAGCGGCCGGCGACGATGCGCTCGAGCACTTGCGCCTCACGCGTCGTCAGGCGCGACAGCAACGCGTCGCGGCTCGCTGCTTCCTGGTGCTGCGAGAACGCGGCGCGCGCCTGCTCCAGCATGCCTTCCACGAGGCCCAGCAGTTCGTCTTCCTTGAAGGGTTTCTCGATGAAATCCATCGCGCCTTTTTTCATCGTCGTCACCGCCATCGGCAC
>JBEBHW010000792.1:0-2018 GCA_040081145.1 Burkholderiaceae bacterium | reverse complement strand
GCCGAAAGCCGGCGCGCCGACGCGAAGTACCGCTGAACGCGCCGCACCGCCCACCGTCATGGACACGACCCCCGCCCTTTTCTACGCCTTTTCCGCGGTGCTGCTGCTCGCGAGCCTGCGCGTCATCACGGCGCGCAGCGCGGTGCATTCGGCGCTGTTCCTGGTGCTCGCGTTCTTCAGTGCGGCGTGCATCTGGATGCTGCTGCGCGCCGAGTTTCTGGCGATCGCACTCGTGCTCGTTTACGTCGGCGCGGTGATGGTGCTGTTCCTGTTCGTCGTGATGATGCTCGACGCCAACGCCGACACGATTCGCGAAGGCTTCTGGAAGCACTTGCCGCTCGCCGCGCTCGTGGGCGTCGTGATTGCGCTCGAGATGGCGGCGGTGCTGCTGCCGGGCTTTCGCGGCGCCGACGTCGTGCCGGCCAGCGCAGCAGAGCTGAAGATGGGCAATACCAAGATGCTCGGCATCGAGGTCTACACGAACTACCTGTACCCGCTGCAAATTGCCGCAGTGCTGCTGCTCGTGGCAATCATCGCGGCGATCGCGCTCACGCTGCGCCGGCGCAAGGATTCGAAGTACCTCAATCCGTCGGAGCAAGTTCGGGCGCGCAAGGCCGACCGGGTGCGCATCGTCGACATGAAGTCGGTGCCGCGCGAAACCGGCACGGCGCGCGCGCCGGGGGAGCAGGCATGAACGCGCGTCACCGAGCCACGTGTATTGGGGGAGGCGCATGAGCCTCGGGTCAGTCACGCTCGGCCACTACCTGTCGCTCGGCGCAATGCTGTTTGCGATTTCCGTGATCGGCATCTACCTGAATCGGAAGAACCTGATCGTGCTGCTGATGGCGATCGAATTGATGCTGCTCGCCGTGAACCTGAACTTCGTCGCGTTCTCGCACTACCTGCCCGCTTCGGCTGACCGCATGGCCGGGCAGGTGTTCGTGTTCTTCATCCTCACCGTCGCCGCAGCCGAGTCGGCGATCGGCCTGGCGATTCTGGTCGTGCTGTTCCGCAACCGGGAATCGATCAATGTCGACGAGATGGATTCGTTAAAAGGCTGAGGTCAAGGCAAATCCGATGTCAGCACAACTCTCCACCAACTTCCTGCTCGCAGTGCCCTTGGCGCCGCTGGTCGGGGCGATTGCCGCGGGCCTGTTCGGCAAGACGATAGGCAGGCGCGGCGCGCACAGCGTGGCGATCGTGGGCGTGCTGATTTCCTTCGTGATCTCGATGCTAACGTGGAAAGCGGTTGCGTTCGATGGTGCGCGCCTGAACGCGAGCGTCTACGAGTGGATGGTGCTCGGCGATCTGAAGATGGAGATCGGTTTCCTCATCGACGGACTCTCGGCGATGATGATGTGCGTGGTGAGTTTCGTCTCGCTGATGGTGCACGTCTACACCATCGGCTACATGGCGGAAGACGACGGCTACCAGCGCTTCTTCAGCTACATCTCGCTGTTCACGTTCTCGATGCTCATGCTCGTCATGAGCAACAACTTCCTGCAGCTGTTTTTCGGCTGGGAAGCGGTGGGCCTCGTGTCGTATCTGCTGATCGGCTTCTGGTACACGCGGCCGACTGCGATCTTCGCCAACATGAAGGCGTTTCTCGTGAACCGGGTCGGCGACTTCGGTTTCATTCTCGGCATTGGCCTGGTCGTCGCGTTTGCCGGAACGCTCGACTACGCGCAAGCCTTCGCCAAGGGTCCGGAGCTCGCCAAGCTTCTGTTCCCGGGGACGGGGTGGCTGCTCATCACGGTGATCTGCATCTGCCTGTTCATCGGCGCGATGGGCAAGAGCGCGCAGTTCCCGCTTCACGTGTGGCTGCCCGATTCGATGGAAGGCCCGACGCCGATCTCCGCGCTGATCCACGCCGCGACGATGGTCACGGCAGGCATCTTCATGGTCGCGCGCATGTCGCCGCTGTTCGAACTGTCGGACACCGCGCTGAGCTTCGTGCTCGTGATCGGCGCGATCACCGCCCTGTTCATGGGGTTTCTCGGCATCATCCAGAACGACAT
>JBEBHW010000099.1:0-9274 GCA_040081145.1 Burkholderiaceae bacterium | reverse complement strand
TCCATCGCCGCGCGAAACGCGGCGGCACGCGGCTCGCTCCAGTCCAGCGCGGTGTCTTCGATGCTCACGCCATCCAGGGCCGTGTACAGACGTCGCAGCGAATTGCGCGCGTCGTCGAGGTTCGCGTCGCTGAAATTGAACGGGCTGCGGTAGTGCGTACGGATCATGAAGAAGCGCACCGTCTCGCCGTCGTAGCGCTTCAGGACATCGCGAATGGTGAAGAAGTTGCCCAGCGACTTGGACATCTTCTCGTCGTCGACGTTGAGAAAGCCGTTGTGCACCCAGTAGTTGACGAACGGCCCGGCCGTCGCGCCTTCGCTTTGCGCGATCTCGTTCTCGTGGTGCGGGAACTGCAAGTCCATGCCACCGCCGTGAATGTCGAAATGCGCCCCCAACAAGGCGCGGCACATCGCCGAGCACTCGATGTGCCAGCCGGGCCGGCCCTTGCCGTAGGGGCCGTCCCATTTCGCGTCGTCGGGCTCCGCTTCCTTGGCGGCTTTCCACAGCACGAAGTCCAGAGGATCGTCCTTGTCCTCTTGCACGGCCACGCGCTCGCCGGCGCGCAACTGATCCAGCGACTTGCCCGAGAGCTTTCCGTAGCCGGGGAACTTGCGCACCGCGAAATTCACGTCGCCGCCGGGCGCGCGATACGCCAGCCCTTTGCGCTCCAGAGTGGCGATCAGCTCGAGCATCTGCGGCACATGTTCGGTGGCGCGTGGCTCGAAGGTCGGGCGCGCGATTCCGAGCGCGTCGATGTCTTGGTGCATCGCCGCCGTCATCTCGTCGGTCAACTGGCGGATCGGAATGCCGCGCTCCAGCGCACGCTTGATGATCTTGTCGTCGATGTCGGTGATGTTGCGAACGTAGGTGACGTCGTAGCCCGAAGTTCGCAGCCAGCGATAGACCACATCGAACGCCATCAGGAAGCGCGCGTGCCCGACGTGGCACAGATCGTAAATCGTCATGCCGCACACGTACATGCCCACACGCCCCGGCGTGATGGGTATGAACGCTTCGACTCGTCGCGATAAAGTGTTGTGAATCCGAAGGGCCATGGAAGGGCGACGAGAAGCAGTGCCAGCGTAGAATCGTTTTCAGTATACCGGCCGAAATTTCACACAATCCGCCTCGCGTTTGCAACTTCCTTCCCGACGCTGCTTGGCCCACGCGCCGAGCACGAACCATGCGGAAACTCCACCTGCCCCCGCCCGTCTTGCTGTGCGCCGTCGCGCTTGTGCTGGCGCTGCGCCCGGGTTTCGCGACGGTTGAAGAAACCGATGAGGTCGCACGGCTGCACCGCTCGGGAAGCAGCGCGCAGGCGGTGCAACTCGCCGACAAGATTCTTGCGGTCCGGCCGAAGGACGCGCAAATGAAATTCTTGAAAGGCGTGGTGCTTGCCGAAAGCCAGCGCCCGGCCGAGGCGATCGACGTGTTCCAGGAACTGACCGAGGACTTTCCCGAATTGGCCGAGCCGTACAACAACCTGGCCACGCTGCACGCTGCCAGGGGAGACTACGAGCGCGCGCGGATTGCGCTCGAGCAGGCCTTGCGCAGCAACCCGAGCTACGCGACGGCGCTGGAAAATCTGGGCGACCTGCACGGCATGCTTGCCAGCCGTGCCTACGCTCGGGCGATGGCGCTGGACCCGGCGAACCCGCGGCTGCCCCCCAAACTCGCCCTGGTGCGCGACTTGCTCACCGCTCGGCGTGGCACGCCCTCACACGCGGTGCCGCAGTAGCGACCCCCAACAACCCCAACCCGAAAGAGCCAACACCCATGATGCGAATTTTTCTACGCTCCGTCGCGGCCCTCACCTGCATTGCACTTGCAGCGAGTGCGTTGCCTGCGTGGGCGCAAAAAGTCAAACTCGCCACGTCGATGGGCGATATCGTGATCGAACTCGACGCAGCCAAAGCGCCGAAGTCGGCAGCGAACTTCCTGCAGTACGCGAAGGACGGCCACTTCAACGGCACGGTGTTTCACCGCGTGATCGACAACTTCATGATTCAGGGCGGCGGCATGTTGCCCGACCTGACGCAAAAACCGACACGCGCGCCGATTCCCCTGGAGAGCAAGAACGGGTTGCTCAACCTGCGCGGCACCGTGGCGATGGCGCGCACCGGAGACCCGAATTCGGCGACCGCGCAGTTCTTCATCAACCTCAAGGACAATGCCTTCTTGAACGCGAGCGAATCGCGCGACGGCAACGGCTACGCCGTGTTCGGCAAGGTGGTTGCAGGCATGGACGTGGTCGACAAGATGCGCGCTGTTCCCACCGGCAACAAGGGTCCGCACCAGAACGTTCCGGTCGACCCCGTCATCATCAAACAAGCAACGCTGGAGCCGTGACATGAATCAACAGGTGGAACTGCAGACGAGTCTGGGAACCGTCATGGTCGAGCTGGACAACGCGCGCGCACCCGAGTCGGTGCGCAATTTCCTCGCCTATCTCGACGCCGGACACTACGACGGAACGGTGTTTCACCGCGTCATCAAGGGCTTCATGATCCAGGGCGGTGGGTTCGACGTCGGCATGAAGCAAAAACCCACGCGAGATCCGCTCGTCAATGAAGCGAACAACGGCGTGAAGAACGACAAGTACACGCTCGCGATGGCGCGCACCTCGGCGCCGCACTCGGCAACCGCCCAGTTCTTCATCAACACGACCGACAACGGCTTCCTGAATTTCAAGTCGGAGAGTCCACAGGGCTGGGGTTACGCCGTGTTCGCCAAGGTCATAGCCGGCACCGACGTCGTGGACTCAATCGAACGCGTCGGCACCACGCGCCGCGGCGGCCACGACGATGTGCCCGTGGAGGACGTCGTGATCCTCAGCGCCAAGCGCGTGCCCTGATCGTTCTGTGGATCATTCCGGAACGGCTCATTTCGACGAATGGGTCGCGTCGGCGTCCCTGCGTTGCGTCGAGATCATCAGCGACCTGCACCTGGCCCCGCAGACGCCGGGGACGCTCGCCGCATGGCAGCGCTACATGGAGCAGACCCGCGCCGACGCCGTGTTCATTCTGGGCGACCTGTTCGAGTCGTGGGTCGGCGACGACTCGCGAGTCTCCGAATTCGAAGCGCGTTGCGTGGATGTTCTCGCGCGCGCGTCAAGCCGGGTGACCCTGGCCTTCATGGTCGGGAATCGGGACTTTCTGGTGGGAAACGAGATGCTCGAAGCGTGCCGCATGCAGGCGCTTCGCGACCCGACCGTGCTGGTGGCGTTTGGACGCCGCCATTTGCTGACGCATGGCGATGCGCTGTGCCTGGCCGACACCGAGTACCAACAATTCCGCACCGTGGTTCGAGACCCGCAGTGGCAAGCGCAGCTCCTGGTGCGGCCTCTGACGGAGCGGCGTCAACTGGCACGCGAGATGCGTGCAGGAAGCATGGAACGCCAGGCCGGACGCCTGGGCGACTCATCGGTCGATATCGACCCTTCCATGGCGCTCGAATGGCTCGGCCGCGCCGATTCGAAGACGCTGATTCACGGCCACACGCACCGCCCGGGCAGCGATTCCCCCGCGCCCGGAGTCCTTCGCCACGTCTTGAGCGACTGGAGCTTTGACGACGGCCCACCTCGCGCTGAAGTGCTGAGGCTCGACGCTTCCGGCGTTCAGCGCCATTCCCTGATCTGACCATGCGCAGCTGGTGGAACGCTTGGCAGCGCGCCCGACGCGAGCGCCTGCTGCGAACGCGCAGCATCCCCGACCCGCTGTGGCGACTCACCTTGCTGCGCTACGGATTTCTCACCGACCTCGGGGAAACCGCGCAAGCCGAACTGCGTGATCTAGCCACGCTGTTCCTTGCGGAGAAGGAGTTCCACGGCGCAGGTGGCTTGCTGGTCAACGACGAAATGGCGGTAGCGATCGCCGCCCAGGCTTGCCTGCCCGTCTTGCGTCTTGGGCTGCATTGGTACGACGCCTTCAAAGGCATCGTGGTGCACGCCGACGCCGTGGTCGCCCAGCGGGAAGTTGTCGACGAGATTGGCGTCGTCCACGAATTTGAGGAAGAACTGAGCGGCGAAGCCATGGAGGGAGGCCCGCTGATGCTCTCCTGGCGCGACGTGGAAGACAGCGGCGAGTCGGCCGACTGGGGCTACAACGTCGTCATCCACGAGTTCGCGCACATCCTGGACATGCGCGACGGCGTCGCCGACGGCATCCCCCCGTTGCCCAACCGAAAGGCACGCGAACGCTGGGTCGACGTTCTCGAAGACGAATACCGAAGCTTTTGCGGTTGCGTCGATGACGGCGCCGACACCGTGCTCGACCCTTACGGGGCGCAATCGCCCGACGAGTTCTTTGCCGTAGCGAGCGAGGCCTTTTTCACGGTGCCCTTGCAGGCACGCGAGGCGCACCCGAAGCTCTACGAACTGCTGGCGGGTTTCTACCGCCAGGACCCCGCGGCAACGGCCGTCGCGTAGCCTCCGCGTAAGCGTCGCAGCGCCGCCCGCAGGCAGCGTGCCGATCAGGTCGTCGTTGCCGGCTCGGCCTTGGGCTTGTCGCTCTTCTTCGTCGGCGTGATGTCCAGCAGCGGTTTGCCTTCGGCATCGGCGTCCACCGTCAAGCGCCCACCGTCGACGAGTTGACCGAAGAGCAGTTCGTCGGCCAGGGCGCGACGAATCGTGTCCTGGATCAGGCGCTGCATCGGCCGCGCACCCATCAACGGGTCAAAGCCCTTCTTCGCCAGGTGCTTGCGCAAGTTGTCGGTGAACGTGACTTCGACCTTCTTCTCGTTGAGTTGCGTCTCGAGCTGGAGCAGGAACTTGTCGACGACGCGCAGGATGATCTCTTCGTCGAGCGCCCGGAAGCTCACGATCGCATCGAGCCGATTGCGGAACTCCGGCGTGAACATTCGCTTGATGTCGACCATTTCGTCGCCCTGCTCGCGCGCCGTCGTGAAGCCTATCGTCGCTTTGTTCATCGTCTCGGCGCCGGCGTTCGTCGTCATGATGATGATGACGTTGCGAAAGTCCGCCTTGCGCCCGTTGTTGTCGGTCAGCGTGCCGTGGTCCATGACCTGCAGCAGCACGTTGAAGACGTCCGGATGGGCTTTCTCGATCTCGTCCATCAGCAGCACGGCGTGCGGCTTCTTCGCGATCGCCTCGGTGAGCAAGCCCCCTTGGTCAAAGCCCACATAACCTGGAGGTGCGCCGATCAGCCGGCTCACGGCGTGGCGCTCCATGTATTCGCTCATGTCGAAGCGAATCAGGTCGATTCCCAGGATGTAAGCCAACTGGCGCGCCACTTCCGTCTTGCCCACGCCGGTGGGGCCGCTGAAGAGGAACGAGCCGATCGGCTTGTCGGGCCGCCCGAGGCCCGAGCGCGCCATCTTGATCGCCGCGGCGAGCGCTTCGATCGCCGGCTCCTGGCCGAACACGACGCTGTTCAGGTCGCGGTCCAGGCTCTTCAACTTGGAGCGGTCGTCGCTCGAGACGCTTGCCGGCGGGATGCGCGCAATCTTCGCGACGATGTCTTCGACCTCGGCGCGCGTGATCGTCTTCTTCTGCTTGTTCTTGGGCAGGATGCGCTGCGCGGCACCGGCCTCATCGATCACGTCGATCGCCTTGTCGGGCAAGTGTCGGTCATTGATGAACTTGGCGGACAGCTCGGCGGCAGCTTGCAAGGCACCGAGCGCGTACTTGACGCTGTGGTGGTCTTCGAAGCGCGACTTGAGCCCTTTGAGGATTTCGATCGTCTGCTCCACCGAAGGCTCGACCACATCGACCTTCTGAAAACGCCGCGACAACGCAGCGTCTTTTTCGAAAATGCCGCGGTACTCGGTGAACGTGGTCGCGCCGATGCACTTCATCGCACCCGAACTCAACGCGGGCTTGAGCAAGTTGCTCGCGTCCAGCGTTCCGCCCGACGCCGCGCCGGCACCGATGAGGGTGTGAATCTCATCGATGAACAGGATCGCGTTGGGTTGGTCCTTGAGCTGCTTGAGCACGCCTTTCAGGCGCTGCTCGAAGTCGCCCCGGTACTTGGTTCCGGCGAGCAATGCGCCCATGTCCAACGAATACACGACGGACTTGGCCAGCACCTCCGGAACGTCATCTTGCGTGATGCGCCATGCCAGCCCTTCCGCAATCGCGGTCTTGCCCACGCCCGCCTCGCCCACCAAGAGCGGATTGTTCTTGCGGCGCCGGCAAAGGATCTGAATGACGCGTTCGACTTCGAATTCGCGCCCGATGAGCGGGTCGATCTTGCCGTCGCGTGCGAGCTGGTTCAAGTTCTGCGTGAATTGGTCCAGCGGCGAGCCTTTGCTGTCGGCTTCTTCCTTCTCGCCCTCGTTGCCGGCGTTGGACTCATTGGACTTTGTCGGTTCCGGCGGCTCGCTTTTCTTGATGCCGTGGGCGATGAAGTTCACCACGTCCAGCCGCGTCACGCCTTGCTGGTGCAGGTAGTACACGGCGTGCGAGTCCTTCTCGCCGAAGATCGCCACCAGCACGTTCGCTCCGGTCACTTCCTTCTTGCCGCTGCCCGTGGACTGCACGTGCATGATGGCGCGCTGGATCACGCGCTGAAAGCCCAGCGTGGGTTGCGTGTCGACCTCATCGGAGCCCGCCACCGTGGGCGTGTTCTCCTTGATGAAGCCCGACAGGCTCTTGCGCAAGTCGTCGATGTTCGCCGAGCAGGCGCGCAGCACTTCGGCGGCCGACGGGTTGTCGAGCAAGGCCATCAGCAAGTGCTCGACGGTGATGAACTCATGTCGCTGCTGGCGTGCCTCGACAAACGCCATGTGCAGACTGACTTCCAACTCTTGCGCAATCATGCGGCCTCCAGGATGCATTGCAACGGGTGGCCCCCACGCCTTGCGGCAGCCAGCACCAACTCGACTTTTGTCGTTGCCACGTCTTTCGAATAGACCCCACACACACCCCGACCTTCGTGGTGGATCTTGAGCATGATCAGTGTGGCCGATTCAAGGTCGCGTTGGAAGTACTCCTGAAGGACCATCACCACAAATTCCATCGGCGTGTAGTCGTCGTTGAGCAAGACGACCTGGTACATGCGCGGGGGTTCGGTCCTTTTGGTACGACGTTCAGCAACAACCGTCCCTTGCCCGTCGTCGGGCAGCACCGGCGCAGGCGGGCGCTCAGGCGGGGTCGGTTTGTCGGTGGGCATGGCCCATTCTATCGAGTCGGCATATCCCCCCAGGGGAATGCCCCCCTCTGGTTTGGCGGACTATTCCACGTTAGGCAGTGGGCCCCAAGCATTGCGGCCCTTGCAGGGCTGCCGCGAACTCGGCAAGGCTACATGTGGTCGATCATCACCTGACCAAAGCCCGAGCACGAAACCTGGGTCGCCCCTTCCATGAGTCGAGCAAAGTCGTAGGTCACCTTTTTCGACTGAATCGCCTTCTGCATCGAGCTGATGATGAGGTCCGCCGCCTCGACCCACCCCATGTGGCGCAGCATCATTTCCGCCGAGAGAATTTCCGAACCCGGATTGACGTAGTCTTTGCCCGCATATTTGGGCGCGGTACCGTGCGTGGCTTCGAACATCGCGATCGAGTCGCTCATGTTGGCCCCCGGCGCAATCCCGATACCACCGACCTGTGCCGCCAGGGCGTCGGAGATGTAGTCGCCGTTGAGATTCAGCGTCGCGATCACCGAGTACTCGGCCGGGCGCAGCAGGATTTGCTGCAGGAAGGCGTCGGCAATCGAATCCTTGACGACGATCTCGTTGCCGGTCTTCGGGTTCTTGAACTTGCACCACGGCCCACCGTCGATGGGCTGCGCGCCGAATTCGCGTTGGGCCACTGCGTAACCCCAGTCGCGAAACCCACCTTCGGTGAACTTCATGATGTTGCCCTTGTGCACCAGCGTCACCGACGATTTGCCGTTGTCGATGGCGTACTGGAAGGCCTTGCGCACAAGCCGCTCCGTCCCCTCGCGCGATACCGGCTTGATGCCGATGCTCGAGGTATTCGGGAAACGAATCTTCTTCACGCCGAACTCGTCTTGAAGGATCTTGATCAGGCGCTTCGCCTTGTCGCTCTCGGCCTCGAACTCGATCCCCGCGTAGATGTCTTCCGAGTTCTCGCGGAAGATGATCATGTTCGTCTTCTCGGGCTCTTTCAGCGGCGAGGGCACACCGGCGAAGTACTGGATCGGCCGTTGGCATACGTACAGGTCGAGCTCCTGGCGCAGCGCCACGTTGAGCGAGCGGATGCCGCCGCCCACCGGGGTGGTGAGAGGCCCCTTGATCGACACGACGTAGTCTTTGACGATGCCCAGCGTCTCTTCGGGCAGCCAGACGTCGGGGCCGTAAATCTTCGTCGACTTTTCGCCGGCGTAGATTTCCATCCAGTGAATCTGCCGCTTGCCCGCGTACGCCTTCGCCACCGCAGCGTCAACCACCTTGATCATCACCGGCGTGATGTCCAGGCCCGTGCCGTCCCCCTCGATGTACGGAATGATCGGATTGCTCGGCACGTTGAGCGAGTAGTCCTTGTTGACGGTGATCTTCGTCCCACCTTGGGGGACTTTGACGTGCTTGTACATGGGCAGGTGCTCCAAGCGATACGATGAGGGGGCTGAAACGGCGCATTCTACGATTTCACCCATGTGCATTCTTCGATCTCTGCTCCGCTTCTTCGCCGTGTCGCTGCTGCTCGCGAGTTCGCTTTCCCAAGCGCAGGACGCGCCGCAGAAGCTCCCCGCCGTCACGCTGACTGCTGGAATGCACCTCATCCAGGCCGAGGTCGCGGCCACGCCCGAACAGCGCAGCATCGGCCTGATGCACCGGCCGAACATGGGTGCCAATGAAGGCATGTTGTTCATCTTCGAGTCCGAAAGCCAACAATGCTTCTGGATGAAGAACACGCTGCTTCCGCTGTCCATCGCCTTTCTCGGCGAAGACGGCCGCGTCGTCAACATTGAAGACATGGCGCCGCAGACGCTGGGCGGCCACTGCTCGGCCAAGCCGGTTCGATTTGCCTTGGAGATGAATCAGGGCTGGTTCGCCAAACGCGGCGTCAAAGCCGGTTCACGCATCCAGGGCGGGCCGCTGCGCAAGTAGGCTGCACCGGGGCCGCACACCGGGTTCGTACCGGTCCGGCAGTGCTTTGGCACCGAGGAAAATCGCTATAGTCGGTTTCGCTTTTCATTAAACCAAAAGGAGACAGTCATGGGCGCAATCTTTCAGTCCCTGGGGCGCACCGTCGCCGCCGGCGTGGTGTTGCTGGTGTTGCTGGTGCTGTTGTTCGGCAACGTTCAGTTCAACGCCGGTTGGCACGCCTTCTTCATGCGCTGGCTGCACGTGGT
>JBEBHW010000791.1:0-2029 GCA_040081145.1 Burkholderiaceae bacterium | reverse complement strand
GAAGAAGACTGGGTTCACCGGGGAGTCCTGAAGCGCTGCGCCGGCTGATGGGAGCCGGTCGCGATTGCGTTTCGCTTGGCGAGCCACTGCGCCCCATGAGTGCGAGTACCCCGAGCGCCGCGCCGCGGACACCATCCGCCGAGTACTGGAACGCCGAACTCGAGACGATGCCTTGGCTCGAGGTCGAACGCTGGCAGGCGCAGCAGCTTGGCGCGATGCTCGCGCCGTTGCGCCAGCGTTCGCGCATGTATGCGCAGCTGCACGCGGCGCTGCCGGCGATGCCGCACCTGCGCAGCCTGGCCGACCTGCAGGCGCTGCCGTTCACGATGAAGGATCAGCTGCGCGTCGCGCAAGACGACGCGAGTGCCGCTGAGCCGTTCGGCGCGAACCAGGCCGTCGAGCTCGGCGACATCGTGCAGGCCGTATCGTCGTCGGGGACGACCGGCACGCCGCTCTACTTTGCGCTCACCGCGGCCGACGTTGAGCGCTGCGGCGACGCGATCGCCAACACGTTCTTCACCGCGGGAGTCCGGCGCAGCGACGTCGTCGCGCATCTCGTCAGCTTGCCGATGGTCGCGGGCGGCTTGCCGTATGCCGACGCATTTCGCCGGGTCGGGGCGACGCTGTGCTGGCTTGGCGGCTTTCCCACGGACCGCATCCTCCGCGAAATGCGCCGCCTGCGCACCACCACGGTGCTCGCTACCACGTCGTTCGGCCTTTACCTCGCCAATCAATGGGACGCAGCGGGCGCCGAGACCGGCATCCCGTCAAGCTTGCGCAAGATGCTCGGCGGCGGCGAGCCGGGGCTGGACCAACCGGAAATCCGCACGCGCATCGGCGCCGGCCTGAAGATAGCCCACGTGCGCGACATGATGGGCCTGGGCGACGTCATCCCGGCAATGTGGAGCGAGTGCGACGCCCAGGACGGCATGCACTTCAACGCGCAAAAGCACGTTGCGGTCGAACTCATCGCCCCCGAAAGCGGCGACGTGCTGCCCTGGCGCGAAGGCGAGAGCGGCGAGCTCGTCTACACGGCGCTCGCGCGCGACGCGACGCCGCTGGTGCGCTACCGCTCGCGCGACCACGCACGCGTCGCCGGCACGCTGCGCTGCGCGTGCGGACGCACGAGCCCGCGCGTGCGCTGCATCGGCCGCACTGACGACATGCTCATCTACAAGGCGATGAACGTGTTCCCCACCGCCATTCGCGACGTGATCGCGCAAGGGTTTGCCGGCCGGGTGGAGCCTTTGCTGCGCATCTGGAAAGAGCACAAGGACCAGGTGCGCTTTGACGAGCCGATTCCGCTGGACATCGAAGCCGCAGCCGGCGTTGCGCCCGAAGACTATGCGGCCCTGGGTGCGCAGATCGACGCGCTGGTGCGCGCGCGCTTGCAGGTGCGCATCGCGCCGCGGATCGTCGCTGCAGGCTCGCTTGCGCGCGGCACGTACAAGAATTCGCTGCTCGCAGTGCGCGGCAGCGTCGAAGTCCCCCCACCGAGGAAACCATGAAATTCGAGAATGCATATTTCAGCGCGCGCCACCTCTGGGCGTCGCCGTTCGTTCGCTGGCAGGGCAGCCTGGCCGATGTGTCGAGCCTGGACCTCGCGGTCGCGGTGACGCGCGATGCGCTCGCGCGTGCCCAGTTCGACCCGGCCGAGGTGAGCCAAATCGTGCTCGGCACGACGATCCCGCAGCCGCACAGTTTCTTCGGCGCGCCCTGGGTTGCGGCGCGCCTGGGGATGACGGGAATCAGCGGCCCGCACATCGCGCAGGCGTGCGCCACGTCGGTGGCTTGCGTGGTCGCGGCGGCGCAGGCGGTTCAGGGCGACGGCGGCGACAGCACGTCGCTCGTTGTCACGACGGACCGCACGAGCAACGGGCCCTTGCTCATCTACCCGCGCTCGCACGCCGCGGGCGGCGCGCCGGCAACGGAGAACTGGGTGCTCGACAACTTTGCCGGCGACCCCTGGACCGGCGAGGCGATGGTGCACACCGCCGAGGCGGTGGGCCGCGACGGCGCCGAGATCGAG
>JBEBHW010000098.1:0-9306 GCA_040081145.1 Burkholderiaceae bacterium | reverse complement strand
CACCGGCCGGGCCTGGGGAGGCAGCAGCCCGAACACGAGCAGCTCCGAGTGGCTGCGCAGTGCAGGCCTGGGGCTGAGAATATTCAATACGCGTGCGGCGTTCAGCAACGTGCTGCACATCGACATCGCGTCGCCGATCGACTCCGACAGCAACGTGAAGAAGGTTCAGTTCCTGGTCAAGACCCGCGCCAGTTTCTGAATCGCCACCTCAGTCGCCGACGATTTTTCGCTCGCGGCTGATCGCGCCGAAGCGCTGCGAGTCTTCCGCCGCCTTGGAGCCGAACTCGGCTGCCGACATGGGTGCGGCAATGCCGCCGATCGCGTTGATGCGCTCTTTCACTGCTGGCGTGGCCAAGCCGCGGTTGATTTCCGCGTTCAGGCGTTCGATGACTGCGGGTGGGGTTCCCGCGGGCGCGTAAAAACCGAACACGGTGTCGGCGTCGAAGCCTTTCAGGCCCGCTTCGTCGAGCGTGGGCACGTCGGGGAACAGCGGCGAGCGCTTCAGGCTGCCCACGGCAAGCAGGCGCAGCTTGCCGCTGCGAATGTGCGGAATGCCGATTCCGGGGTCAAAGATGAAATCGAGTTGACCGCCAAGCAGGTCCGTCAACGCCGGCGCTGCGCCGCGGTAGGGCACGTGCACGGCGAAAGTGCCAGTCTGGCTCTTCAGCATCTCGGCCGACAAGTGCGGCGAGCTGCCGTTGCCCGGCGAGCCGAAGCTGCGCCGACCGGGGTTGGCTTTCAAATCGGCGAGGAAACCCGCGACGTCCCTCACCGGGTTTTCGCTGCGCACGACCAGGTAGACGAGGACTCGCGCAGCGGCGGCCACCGGCACGATGTCCTTGGCCGGGTCGAAGGGCATCTTCGCGTAGATGTGCGGGTTCACCGACACCATGCCGCCCGAACTCATGAGCAGCGTGTAGCCGTCGGCGGGCGATTTGGCCACAGCGTCGCCGCCCAAGTTGCCGCCCGCACCGGCGCGGTTTTCGATCACGACGTTTTGCCCCAACGCCTCCTGGAGCGGCACGCCGATGGTGCGCGCGAGTTGGTCGGCAGCGCCACCTGGGGGGAAGTTGACGATCACCTTGATCGGCTTGTTGGGCCAGGCTTGCGCGAGCGCCGGGGAACTGGTCACGCAGGCCAGGGTCAGTGTGGCAAGGAACAGGATGGATCGCATGCGTGTCTCCAAGGAAATCTTGTCGTGTGCCACGGCGCCGGCAGGCCCGGGCTGGTGCAGCGTGATCAGTGCGCCGCAGGCGGCTTGGCTTTGATCAGCGCCATCGCCGTGGCGATCAGCGACGACACCTCGCTCATGTTGCCAGGCACGATCATCGTGTTGTTCTTTTGCGCCAGGTGCGAGTAGGCCTCGACCGCCTTTTCCGCGACCTTGAGCTGCACCGCCTGCTCGCCGCCGGGCGACCGGATCGCCTCGGCAATCTTTCGAATCGCTTCGGCAGTGGCGTCAGCAACCGCGACGATGGCTGCGGCTTCACCTTGCGCGTTGTTGATCTCGGCCTGGCGCTGCCCCTCCGAGCGCGCGATGAAGGCTTCGCGCTCTCCCGTGGCGATGTTGATCTGCTCCTGCTTGCGACCTTCCGACGCGGCAATCAAGGCGCGCTTTTCGCGCTCGGCAGTGATCTGCGCCTGCATCGCGTGCAAGATCTCCTTGGGCGGCGTCAGGTCCTTGATTTCGTAGCGCAACACCTTCACGCCCCAGTTCTGCGCTGCCACATCAAGCGCGTTGACCACCGAATGGTTGATCGCGTCGCGCTCCTCGAAGGTCTTGTCGAGTTCCATCTTGCCGATCACGGAGCGCAGCAAGGTCTGAGCAAGCTGGGTGATCGCGAACACGTAGTTCGACGAGCCGTAGCTCGCGCGCATCGGGTCCGTGATCTGGAAGTAGATGATGCCGTCGACCTGCAGTTGGGTGTTGTCGCGCGTGATGCAGACCTGGCTCGGCACGTCCAGTGGAACTTCCTTGAGCGAATGTTTGTAAGCGACGCGTTCGATGAAGGGAATCACGAACTTCAGGCCCGGCGTCAACGTGCGGTCGTATTTGCCCAGGCGCTCGACGACCCAGGCGTTCTGCTGCGGAACGATCTTGAACGTGCGGACGATGAAGACGACGACGATGACAGCGACGATCAGTGCGATTTCGAAGTTCATGACGTGCTTTCTTGTGGGTGGGGTTCAGGATTCGCTGCGCGGCGTCAGCACGAGCCAATTGCCTTCGACGGCGCTGACGCGGTACTCATTGCCGGTGGGAACGGCGCCCGGTGCCAGCCGCGCCGTCCAGATCGAGCCGCGGTACTGCACGCGTGCGGTGCGGTCGGCACCCCATTGCGCGACGTGCACGCGTTCGCCGATGTCCAGATTCACGTCACGGTTCTCCGCGGCGGGGGCCGATTTGGGTTGGCTCGCGCGTTTCCAGTGCCAGAGCGCCGTGGTGCCGCCGGCAACGACTGCCGCCGCGATGATCTGGCTGTTGAACGCCAGACCCAGGTGCGCAGCGATCGCCCCGGCCGCCAACCCGAGGGCAAACATCAGCAGATAAAAGGTTCCGGTGGCCAGCTCAGCTGCGACGACGGCGCCGGCCGCGACCCACCAGAAGCTTGCGTTGGACAGGTCCATTGAATCTCCTCGAGCAAGGTGCCGGTGCGCAGTGTAGGGCGCATGGCGCACCGGCTGCACCTGGCCCTACACTTCGCGCCTTCCGCTCGAGGAAACCCATGCTGCGCTTCAACTTTCCCATCGTCATCATCGACGAAGACTTCCGCTCGGAAAACACCTCGGGCCTGGGAATCCGTGCGCTCGCGGCGGCCATCGAAAAAGAAGGCTTCGAGGTGCTGGGCGCCACGGGCTACGGCGACTTGAGCCAGTTCGCACAACAGCAAAGCCGGGCCAGCGCTTTCATTCTGTCGATCGACGACGAAGAGTTCACTCCCGGCCCCGAAATCGACCCGGCGGTCGTGAGCCTGCGCAAATTCATTCAGGAGATCCGCTTCAAGAACGCCGAGATCCCGATCTACCTGTACGGCGAGACACGTACTTCGCAGCACCTGCCCAACGACGTGCTGCGGGAACTGCACGGCTTCATCCACATGTTCGAGGACACGCCCGAGTTCGTGGCGCGCCACATCATCCGCGAGGCCAAGAGTTACCTCGACGGCCTGGCGCCGCCGTTCTTCCGCGCGCTCGTCGACTACGCGCAAGACGGCTCGTACTCGTGGCACTGCCCGGGGCACTCGGGTGGCGTGGCGTTTCTCAAAAGCCCGGTGGGCCGCATGTTCCACCAGTTCTTCGGCGAGAACATGCTGCGTGCCGACGTCTGCAACGCGGTCGATGAACTCGGCCAGTTGCTCGACCACACCGGCCCGGTGGCAGCGTCGGAGCGCAACGCCGCGCGAATTTTCAACGCCGACCATTGCTTTTTCGTGACGAACGGAACGAGCACGTCGAACAAGATGGTCTGGCACCACACGGTGGCGCCGAACGACGTGGTCGTGGTGGATAGAAATTGCCACAAGTCGATCCTGCACTCGATCATCATGACGGGCGCCGTGCCGGTGTTCTTGCGCCCCACGCGGAACCACTACGGCATCATCGGGCCGATCGCGCAAAGCGAGTTCTCCCCCGCGGCGATACGCCGCAAGATCGCGGCGAACCCGCTGCTCGCCGGGGTGGACTCGAAGCGGGTCAAGCCCGCCATCCTCACGCTCACGCAGAGCACGTACGACGGCGTGCTTTACAACACCGGGACGATCAAGAAGGCACTCGACGGCTACATCGATACGCTGCACTTCGACGAAGCCTGGCTGCCGCACGCCGCGTTCCACCCGTTCTACAAGGGCTACCACGCGCTCGCGAAATGGGAGCCGCGGCCGAAGGACCAGTTGGTGTTTGCCACCCAGTCGACGCACAAGTTGCTTGCCGGGTTGAGCCAGGCGTCGCAGGTGCTCGTGCAAGACTCGCAGACGCGCAAGCTTGACCGGCACCTCTTCAACGAGGCCTACCTGATGCACACGTCGACGAGCCCGCAGTACGCGATCATCGCGTCATGCGACGTCGCCGCGGCGATGATGGAGGCGCCCGGCGGAACCGCGTTGGTGGAAGAGAGCATTCTCGAAGCGCTGGACTTTCGCCGCGCGATGCGCAAGGTCGCCAAGGAATACGGAGCCGACTGGTGGTTCAAGGTCTGGGGCCCGGACAAGCTGACGAGCGAGGGCGTGGGCGACGCCGCGGGCTGGATTCTCAAAGCCGGCGCGAAGTGGCACGGCTTTGGCGAACTCGCGGAAGGTTTCAACCTGCTCGACCCGATCAAGAGCACGATCATCACGCCCGGGCTGGACATGTCGGGCAAGTTCGCCAAGACCGGAATCCCGGCGTCGGTGATCACCAAGTTCCTCGCTGAACACGGCGTCGTCGTCGAGAAGACGGGCCTCTATTCGTTCTTCATCATGTTCACGATCGGCATCACGAAGGGCCGCTGGAACACGCTGCTCACGGCATTGCAGCAGTTCAAGGACGACTACGACAAGAACCAGCCGATGTGGCGCATCCTTCCCGAGTTCTGCGCCAAACACCCGCGTTACGAGCGCATGGGCCTGCGCGACCTGTCGCAAAGCCTGCACGAGATGTACGCGAAGGGCGACATCGCGCGGCTCACGACGGAGATGTACCTCTCGGATTTGCACCCCGCAATGAAGCCGAGCGACGCGTTTGCGAACATCGCCCGGCGCAACACGGAGCGCGTCGGGATCGACGAATTGGAGGGGCGCATCACGACCTCGCTGCTGACGCCTTACCCGCCGGGAATTCCGCTGCTGATCCCAGGCGAGCGCTTCAACAAGAAAATCGTCTCCTACCTGCAGTTCACGCGCGAATTCAACGCCGCGTTCCCTGGCTTCGACACCGACGTGCACGGCCTCGTCGAAGGCGACGAAGGCGATGCGATGCGCTATTCGGTGGACTGCGTTCGCTGAGTCCGGGCGCTATTCGGACAAGGCCATGTCCAGCGCCCGCGCCGCGCCGAGCAGGGCCGGGGAGACCTCGCTGACGATGACCCAGGTCGGGATATCGCGCAGGTAGTCGGCGTAGCGGCCCTTCGCCTCGAAGCGCGTGCGGAACGGCGAAGCGTCGATCAGCGCCATCAACCGGGGCACGATGCCCCCGCCGATGTAAACGCCGCCCAGGGCGCCCAACGTCAGCGCCAGGTTGCCGGCCGTCGTGCCGAGCAGCGCAAAAAACAGTTCGACGGCGCGGCGGCAGATCGGGTCTGCGTCGCTGAGCGCGAGCGCACTGATCTGCTCGGGATCGAGCGGCAGGGGCTTGCGACCGGCGATTTCACAGCACGCGGTGTACAGGTTCACGAGGCCGGGGCCGGACAGCGCACGCTCCGCCGAGGCGTGACCAAAACGCTCGCGTAGCTTCGCGATGACCGCGTCTTCGGCCTCGTCGGTTGCGCTGAGCGTCACATGCCCGCCTTCGCCGGCAAGCGGTACGAAGTCATCGCCGCGGCCAATCAGGGCCGAGACGCCGAGGCCAGTCCCCGGGCCGAGCACCGCCTTCGGCGCACCCGGACGCGCTTGACCGGGGCCGATGCCGTGCAATTCATGCGCCTGCAGGAGCGGCAGCGCGAGCGCCAGCGCCGTGAAGTCGTTGATGACAACGAGCCGCTCCATCCTGAGTGCGGCCTGGAGCTCGCGGATCGAAAACGACCAGGGGTGATTCGTCATGCTCACCCGGTCATCGAGGACCGGCGTGGCGATGCCGATCGCGCCGAAGCGCGGCGCGGCCGGGGCCTGGCGCGCCAGGTAGCTGCGGATCGCGTCGAACAGCGTCGGATGTTCGACGCACTTCAGCACCGCCAGCGCGCAGGGCGCGCTGTGGCCGGGGTGCAGCAGGGCAAAGCGCGCGTTCGTTGCGCCGATGTCGCCGAGCAGGCGCGGGGCCGTCAATGCAGCCCCTCGGTCAATGAATCCATGAGTCAACTGCCCGGGCGGATGGGAGCGGGGCCAGCTTGGAAAGGACGCCGCGTCGAGAAGACCACTCTTGCCAAGCTATTCGGCGCCGGTTGTCCCGGCCATCGCGTGGCTGAAGCCGCCGTCGACGTAGGTGATCTCGGATGTGACGCCGGAGGCCAGGGGAGAGAGCAAGAACGCCGCGACGTTGCCGACGTCGTCGATCGTGACGTTGCGGCGCAGCGGCGCGTTGGCCGCAACGACTTCGAGAATCTTGCCGAATCCCTTGATTCCCGACGCCGCAAGCGTCTTGATCGGCCCGGCCGAAATGCCGTTCACGCGGATTCCTCTGGGGCCCAGGCTGGCCGCCAGGTAGCGCACGCTGGCCTCCAGCGACGCCTTGGCCAGCCCCATCGTGTTGTAACTCGGGACGCTGCGCATCGCGCCGAGGTAGGTGAGCGTCAGCAGCGCCGAGCCGGCGCGCAGTCGCGGCAGCGCGGCCTTGGCCAGCGCCGGGAAGCTGTAACTCGAAATGTCGTGGGCGATGCGGAACGCCTCGCGCGACAGGCCGTCGAGAAAGTCGCCGGCGATGGCTTCTCTGGGCGCGTAGCCGATTGAATGCACAAAGCCGTCGAACTCCGGCCAGTCCCGGCCCAGGTCGCTGAAAAGGCGTTCGATCTGAGCGTCGTCGGACACGTCGCAGTCGTAAATTTTCTCGGAGCCGAACTCCGCGGCGATCTCGCCGATGCGGTCCTTGAAGCGCTCGCCCTGGTAGCTGAAAGCCAGCTCAGCCCCCTCGCGGTGGCAGGCGCGGGCGATGCCGTAGGCAATCGAGCGGTTCGACAACACACCGGTGATCAGCAGCCGCTTGCCAGCGAGGAAACCCATGTGTGCTCCAGGAAAGGGGGTGAGTGTGTCGGCGCGTTAGCGCGCCGCGGCGGCTGGGATTCTGGCATGCGCGACGCTCGCTGCGCCGAAACGGCGCGTCCGGATATTGCTTGTTCTGTGGGACTCAGGCTACAATCCGATCCTTCGAGGTGAAGTGATTGGGCGGAATCTTCCAGCCCATTTTTTTTGGCCGATCGAGAATCGAACGATCGGGGGTGGCAACAGTCGGCGCTGGTGGGCCGAACAACGGGCGGGATGATCGGCTGATGGATTGGCAACGCGCGGTGCAAGGCACCGTGACCGGCCTGGGCTACGAATTGGTGGACGCACAGCGCAGTGCGGGGGGGTTGTTGCGCGTATTCATCGACAAGCTCGGCGGCATCGCCGTCGGCGGCCAGGCCGAAGCTGAAACCGGCGAGGGCCAGTTCATCACTGTCGAGGATTGCGAAAAGGTGACGCGTCAGCTCCAGCACGTGCTGGAGGTCGAGGGCTGTGACTACGAACGCCTCGAAGTGTCGTCACCCGGGCTGGACCGGCCACTGAAAAAGCAAGCTGATTTCGAGCGATTTGCGGGTTCGCAAGTCGAAGTGACGTTGAAGCTCGCCTTGAAGGGGCGAAAGAAGTATCGCGGCGAACTGCGCGCGAACGGGGCAGGCTGGCGGATTGTGCTGGGGGAAGGCGAATCGCAGCAGGCGCTGGATTTTGTGCTCGAGGACGTGCGCGAGGCGCACCTCGTGCCGGTGCTGAATTTCAAGGGCCGCCAATCCGCTGATCAGGCAGAGGGCGGGCGCCATGACAAGGGCGTTCAAGGAGACCGAATTCAATGAATCGTGAACTGTTGATGTTGGTCGACGCGATCTCGCGCGAGAAGAGCGTCGAACTTGAAGTGGTGTTCGGCGCAGTGGAAGCCGCACTCGCGTCTGCCTCCAAGAAATTGCATGGCGGCGAAGTCGACATGCGCGTCACGGTGGACCGCGACAGCGGCGAATACGAAACCTTCCGCCGTTGGCACGTGGTTCCCAATGAAGCCGGGTTGCAGTTGCCCGATTCCGAAATCCTGCTGTTCGAGGCCCAAGAACAAATCGCCGACATCGAAGTCGACGACTACATCGAGGAGCCTGTGGAGTCGGTGTCGATCGGACGCATCGGCGCGCAAGCGGCGAAGCAGGTGATCCTGCAGAAGATTCGCGACGCCGAACGCGAGCAGTTGCTCAACGACTTCCTGTCGCGCGGCGAAAAGATCTTCGTCGGCACGGTGAAACGCCTGGACAAGGGCGACGTGATCGTCGAGTCGGGACGCGTCGAAGGGCGGTTGCGGCGTGCCGAGATGATCCCCAAGGAAAATCTGCGCACCGGGGACCGCGTGCGCGCCTACATTGCCGACGTCGATTCCACCTTGCGTGGGCCGCAGATTTTGCTGTCGCGCAGCGCGCCGGGCTTCATGATCGAACTTTTCGCGCAGGAAGTGCCGGAAATCGAACAGGGCTTGCTCGAGATCAAATCGTGCGCCCGCGACCCGGGCTCGCGCGCGAAGATCGCCGTCGTCTCGCACGACAAGCGCGTCGACCCGATAGGCACCTGCGTGGGCGTGCGCGGCTCGCGCGTCAACGCGGTGACGAATGAAGTCGCCGGCGAACGCGTCGACATCGTGCTCTGGTCGGAAGACCCGGCGCAGTTCGTCATCGGCGCTCTCGCGCCGGCCAACGTGGTGTCGATCGTCGTCGACGAAGAGCGCCACGCGATGGACGTCGTCGTCGACGAAGAAAACCTCGCCATCGCCATCGGCCGGGGCGGGCAGAACGTGCGCCTCGCCTCGGAGATGACGGGCTGGCGCATCAACATCATGACAGCCGAAGAGTCGGCGTCCAAACAAGCCGTCGAATCCGACGCGGTGCGCAAGCTCTTCATCGACAAGCTCGACGTCGACGCCGAAGTCGCCGACATCCTCATCGCCGAGGGCTTCTCCAGCCTCGAAGAAGTGGCCTATGTGCCGATGCAGGAAATGCTCGAGATCGAAAGCTTTGACGAAGACACCGTCAACGAACTGCGCACGCGCGCCAAGGATGCACTGCTGACGCTGGAAATTGCCAAAGAAGAGAGCGTGAACGACGTGTCGCAGGATTTGCGCGACCTCGACGGCCTGACCGCGCCGCTGATCGCCAAGCTCGCCGAAGGCGGCATCAACACACGCGACGATCTGGCCGACCTGGCGGTGGACGAACTGATCGAAATCACCGCGATCGACGAAGAACAGGCGAAAGCGTTGATCATGAAAGCCCGCGAACACTGGTTCAACGAATAGAGGCGCGGGCCCCACCATGCGCGATACACGCACTGCAATGATGCATGCACGATGAGCAAGACCTAGCAAGGACTGAACAATGGCCTCGACCACCGTCGCCCAACTCGCCACCGAGCTGAATCGCTCGGCGGCCACGCTGCTCGAACAGATGCAGGCGGC
>JBEBHW010000790.1:0-2035 GCA_040081145.1 Burkholderiaceae bacterium | reverse complement strand
CGCTTCGCCTTGCTGCTTTCGGAGAAGCGACCGTTCTTCCTCGAGTCCAGCGACTTGCTGGCGTCCGACACGGATGCGCTGTACACGCGCAGCGTCACCGACCCGCGTGTGGGCCTGCGCGCGAGCTGGCGCGACGAGCGCCTCACCGGCACCGGCCTGCTGCTGCGCGACAAGGGCGGTGGCCTGACGCCGATTCCCGGGGCTTACGGCACCGGCCTGGCGCTGCAGCCGGCCAATGACGCGCTGATCTCCCGCGCGCAGACGCGCATCGGCGCGCTCACGCTCGGTGGCATCGTCGGCGGGCGCAGCTACCACGACGATTCCGGCACGCGCCTGGGGGACAACCTCATGGGCGGCGCCGACGGGCAGTGGCTCGTCACCGAGAACCTGCGCCTCAAGGCGCAGGCGCTGGGCTCGCGCACGACCGCCCTGGACGACGGCAGCGGCGTATTGCGCCGAGGCGGCGCGGTGCGCGGCGCCATGGCCTACCTCGGCCTGTACGGCCGCACCGAGCACAGCGAAACCGACTTCAGCGTCCAGGAACTCACGCAGGGCTTTCGCAACGACGTGGGCTTCGTCGCGCAGACCGGCGTGCGCAAGCTCGTCGCCAAACAGAATGCTCAATGGTACGAACTGGGCGCCGTGAACCAGCTCAACCTCTACCTCAACGCCGAGCGCACCGAGGAACGCGCCAGCGGGCTCACGGTGCTGCAGCGCTGGACGCCTGGCGTCTGGCTTGCCGCCTCGCGCAATACGCAGCTGATCCTGGAAATCGTGCCCGATGAAAAGTCCCGTGTGCAGGGCGCGGCACCGCTGCTCGATTCGCACTACGTTCACCTGTGGGGCCAGACGACGCCGGCGCAATGGGCGCCGCTCGTCGAAGCCTGGTTCGACACCGGGCGCCTCGTCGACGTGCTTGCCGGCACCACGGGCCGTGTCGTGCCGGGGTGCAGGTTCGGCTTCGATATCCAGACCCGCCTCCTGCCGTGGCTGGAACTGCAACCGCGGCTCGAGTCCGTGGTGCTCGACAACCCGGTCGAAGGCCGCTACCGCGAGATTGCCGCGCAGCTGTTGTCCGTCGTGCACCTCTCGGCACGCCAGACGCTGCGCCTGATCCTGCAGCGTCACAGCTTCGGCCGGCCAGGCATCGACAAGCAGGCCGAGACCGCACAGTCCCTCACCTACGCCTGGCGGCGCTCGACGAGCAATGTGCTCTACCTCGGCGCGACGCGCGGCGACACCGGCCTGCCGGCCACACCGAACCGCAGCACCGAGGTGTACGCGAAGTGGCAGTTCGACATCGGCGAGGTGCTGCGTTGATCCGGCGCGCGGCTCTTCGCCTGCCGCTTCGCCTACGTCCAGCCGCACTCGGGAAGCCAGGCGAACCACGCGGTGCTTCACGCGGTCGCCGATCCGGGCGACCCCATCCTGAGCATGGAGGGGCGCGGAGTCGAGAACCTGGCCCTTGCCGCAGGAGCACATGCCCACGAAGGCCGCCTTGCCGGGGTTGAAGGTCCACCTCCTGGGCCTACCGCACCACCCGCTCCATCTTGCGCCACTCACCTGTGGAGCCCTGATTCGGATTCGCGCTCGGATCGTCGGTGCCGACGACGCGCCCCTGCGCATCGGTCCAATAGTACTTGTGCGTCATCGGCAACTCGACGGATGGCGTGCCGTACGGGTTGGCAAACGTCTGCACGCCGCCCAGGTTCTCGCGCACCGCGAAGTTGCGCCTATCCTGGCTCGCGTTGCGTGCGTCGGTGACCTGTTGCCAGTTCTTCTGCGACCAGTCTCGGTATTGGCGCGCCGCCTCGCCATACGCCGCGGAGTTCTGCAGGTTCTGCTGCATGACTCCGCGCATGCCGAACGCGGCGCCGTTCAGCGCCGAAACCTGGTCAGCGACTTGGGGCAGCCACGACGCATAACCGCCCCACTGGTCGACTGCCGAGAGTGCCGCGGTCATCGCCATCGTCGCCGAGTCGTACGCCGGCGTCACCGAAACCTTCGCCACGCCGCGGTACGCGATGCCCCGCGC
>JBEBHW010000789.1:0-2040 GCA_040081145.1 Burkholderiaceae bacterium | reverse complement strand
GCATCTCGTCGATATCACCGACAATCAGAGCCACACGCCCGAGTTCCTGTCGCTCAATCCCAACGGCAAAATCCCGGCGATCATCGACCCCAAGCGCCTCGGTGAATTGCTTCGCGCGTGCGACAACTACGCCGCGACGCCGGTGGTGCGAGCGGCGTTGAAGCTGGCACCCATGCTATTGCTTCGGCCGGGCGAGTTGCGATTCGCCGAGTGGTCCGAGATCGATCTCGACGCTGCAATGTGGACCGTGCCCGCGCGGCGGATGAAGCGCGAGCTGCGCGCGAAGCTGCACGGCGCCCCCACTTGGTGCCGTTGCCCAGGCAGGCCGTCACAGCGCTGCGCGAGTTGCAGGTGTTGACCGGTTCGGGCCCGCTCGTCTTCCGCGGCGAATGTCATCACGACCGCGCGATGAGCGAGAACACCATCAACGCGGCGCTGCGCGCAATGGGCTTCCCGGCCGACGAGGTGACGGGACATGGTTTTCGCGCGACGGCGCGAACGATGCTGCACGAGCGCCTCGGATTCGATCCCAACATCATCGAAGCGCAACTTGCGCACTCGGTGCGCGACAGCCTGGGCCGGGCCTACAACCGCACCGAGTTTGTCGAGCAGCGGCGCGCAATGCTGCAGGCCTGGGCCGACTTCCTGGACAAGCTGCGGCGAGGGACAGAGGTGACCGCACTACGAAAGGTCAAGCAGGCGCCTTCGCATTGATCGTGGCGCTGTGCCCATTGATGCGCAAGTTCATGCTTATCAGTATGAGATAATCACAACTATGGCCCGTCGCGACCCCTCGCTGGACACGCTGCTCGACCTCCATGGGCAGGTTCTGGTGATTGATGAGGCAGGCTATTGGGTTCGTTTCACCGTCAATCAAGTGCCGGTTACGGCGCAGAAGCCGCACGGGCTTGACTATTCATTGACGCTGCACGGACCCGACGGCACACGGCTGGTTGGATTCGACAATGCCCATCAGGTGGGTGACAAACGGCGCGCCGAGCAGGACCACAAACACCGGCTGCGAACCGTTCGGCCGTACGCTTACCGCGAAGCGGCAGCGCTGGTGGCCGACTTCTGGACTGAAGTCGAAGCGCTGATGCATGAACGAGGAGTCTGGCCATGAAGACGTTGAAGGTGGGTATTGCTTCCTACGATGCGATGAAGGCACGCACACTGGCGATCGCCAAGGGAGAACTGAAGCCCAAAGCCAGTGACCCCAAGGTTTGGTTCACGTCGCCCGAAAGCTTTGCAAAGCTGCTGTCCAACCGAAACCGGTCTTTGCTGTCGGTGATTACCGAGACGCGGCCCGAATCGCTGAATGAGTTGGCGGCACAAACCGGCCGTACACCCGGCAACCTGTCGCGAACACTGCGCACGATGGAGCGCTACGGCTTGGTGCGCCTGCACAAGGGCGCACGCGGGATGGTTCGGCCTGAGGTGCCGTACCGCGATGTTCAGTTGGAGATGACCCTGTCGTAGCCGACGCCCTGTCTGCCAGTCGACGCACTGCCGGCGTGGAGGTCCCTCTCGGATCGGCGCGGTCCTCGGGCGGTCTGAAACGAAGAATCGGACAGTCGAGGGCTTTTCTCCATCTCAGCCCGCTCAATCCGCCTTGATGTTGGCCCGCTGCACGATCGCCGCGTACTTGCGCGCTTCGCTCGCCACCAGGGCGGCGAACTCCGCGGGCGAATTCGGCGCGGGCTCGGCGGCGAGTTGCGACATCACGTCGCCGAAGGCCTTCGTGTTCATCGCGCCCACCACGGCTCGATCACGGCCTGCGGCACCTGGGCGGGTGCGAACACGCCGAACCAGGTGCTGATGTCGAAGTCGGCCAGGCCCTTCACGCCCGACTCGGCGAGCGGCACGATGTCGGGCAGGGCCTTCGCGCGGCGCTGCGTCGTCACCCCCAGCGCGACCAGGCGACCGTCGCGCACGCGCGGCGCGGCTGAGGCGAGGTTGTCGAACATGAAGTGAACCTCGCCGCTGAGCAGCGCCAGCTGCGCCGGCGGCGCGCCGCGATAGGGGATGTGCAGCGCGAAC
>JBEBHW010000097.1:0-9332 GCA_040081145.1 Burkholderiaceae bacterium | reverse complement strand
GTGTTCGAAGACCTGATGTACCAGAACCTGCGCCAGGCCGGCGCCAACAGCACCGAGCAGACGACATTGCCCACCGGCTTGCAAGTGGGCCTGGGCACGCGCGCGGTGGCGACGTCGCGCAATTTCGGCCAGGGCAATTTGCAGCAGACCGCGAACCCGCTGGACATCGCGATTCGCGGCGGCGGCTTCTTCGAAGTGCAAATGCCCGACGGCACGACCGGCTACACGCGCGACGGCTCGTTCCAGGTGAACGCGCAGGGCCAGCTCGTCACGAACAACGGTTTCACGGTGCAACCCGGCATCACGATTCCGGCGAATGCGCAAGGCGTGACGATCGGCGCCGACGGCACGATCACGGCGAGCCTGCCGGGCCAGGTCACGCCCCAAGTGATCGGCCAAATCCCGCTGGCCAACTTTGTGAATCCGGCGGGCCTGGAGCCCAAGGGGCAGAACCTGTTCGCCGAGACCGCGGCGTCGGGCGCGCCGAACACCGGCGTGCCGGGGCAGAACGGACTGGGTGCGCTGCAACAGGGGGCTGTGGAGACGTCCAACGTCAACGTCGTCGAAGAACTCGTCGCGATGATCCAGACGCAACGCGCCTACGAGCTGAATTCGAAGGCGATTCAGACGGCGGACCAGATGCTTGCCAAGCTGGGGCAGCTGTGACGAGAGTCCTGGCCTTCAGCCTCGTGCTGGTCCTGGCGGGATGCGACACGCTCAACCCGCGCCCGCCCGTGGACCTGGCCTTGCCGACGTCGATGCGCCCGCAGCCGATTGCGCAGCCGGTCGTCAACAACGGGTCGATCTTCCAGGCCTCGCACTACCGACCGCTGTTCGAAGACCATCGCGCGCGCCTGATCGGCGACACGCTGACGGTGCAAATCGTCGAGAAGGTGAGCGCGAGTCAGAAGAGCACGAGTTCGATCGACAAAACCGGCCAGGTGGGGGCGGGAATCACGGCGCTGCCGTTCTTCAACCCGAACTCGTTCGGTCGCGCGAGCGTGAGCGGGGCCTCGACCAACAGCTTCGCCGGAAAGGGCAGCACCGAAAACACCAACGACTTCTCTGGAACCATCACCGCCACTGTGCTGGAGGTTCTGCCCAACGGGCACTTGCTGATCGCCGGGGAAAAGCAGATCGGCGTGAACCACAACGTCGACGTATTGCGTTTTTCGGGTCAGGTGGACCCGCGCGCGATCCAGCCCGGCAACTCCGTCGCCTCGGCGCTCATCGCCAACGTGCGCATCGAACACCGCGGCCGTGGCGCCCAGGACGAGGCACAAGGCATGGGCTGGCTGAGCCGCTTCTTCCTCAACGTATTGCCGATCTGATGAATCAATTGATGCAACTGGGGTCAGGGGGCAAAAGGCAAGACCTGACCCGATCCCCAGGGAGCGACACCATGTGGACCACCGAAAAGCTCTTGCGTCTGCTGATCGCGCTGGCGTGGTTTGCCGCGTTGGCGGCGCTGTGGTGGCCGCCCGCGGCGCATTCGGCGCGCCTCAAGGAGCTCGCTTCGGTGCAAGGCGTGCGCAGCAACGCCTTGTCGGGCTACGGCCTGGTGGTGGGGCTGGACGGCACGGGTGACCAGACGACCTCGGCACCTTTCACCACCCAAAGCTTGAACGCCTTGTTGCAGCAGATGGGCGTGACCGTGCCGCCTGGAACGAGCATGCAGATCAAGAACGTCGCCGCCGTCATGGTGACGGCGCAGCTGCCTGCGTTTGCCCAGCCGGGGCAGGTGATCGACGTCAACGTGTCCTCGCTCGCCAACGCGAAGAGCCTGCGCGGCGGCATGCTCATCGCCACGCCGCTGAAAGGCGCCGACGGGCAGATTTACGCGATGGCGCAAGGCAGCCTGATCGTCGGCGGTGCGGGCGCTGCGGCGGGCGGCTCCAAGGTGCAGATCAATCACCTGAGCGCCGGGCGCATCCCCGACGGCGCGACCGTCGAGCGCAGCGTGCCCACGCCGCTGCACCAGAACGAATACATGCAGCTCGACCTGAATTCGAACGACTTCAACACGGCGCGCGAAGTCGCACGCGCCATCAACAAGAGCATGGGACAGGGCCTGGCGCAGGCGGTGGACGGGCGCGTCGTTCGCGTGCGCATGCCGAGCACGCCTGACGCGCGCGTCGCCTTCATGGCCGACATCGAAAACCTCGACATCGAACGCGCCGCGCCGGCGGCGCGCATCGTCGTCAATGCACGTACCGGTTCGGTCGTGATGAACGGCGCGGTCACGCTGTCGGCTTGCGCGGTCGCTCACGGCAGCCTGTCGGTGACGATCAATTCGACGCCGGTCGTGAGCCAACCGGGTCCGCTGTCCGCCGGGCAAACCGTGGTGCGCGAGAAGGCCGACATCTCCATCAAGCAGGAGCCCGGCACGCTGATCCAGCTGCCTGCGGGAACCAAGCTTGCCGAGGTCGTGAAGGCGCTCAACTCGCTGGGCGCGACGCCGCAGGATCTGCTTGCGATCCTGCAGGCGATGAAGTCGGCCGGTGCGCTCAATGCCGAGCTCGAGGTGATCTGATGACCGCCGGCGTAGGCAATGCGGGGCTCGCAGCCGATGGGCGCGGCGTCGATGCGCTGCGCGCCACCGCTGCGCGCGACCCGAAGGCGGCGATCAAGGAAGCCGCAAAGCAGTTCGAAGGCCTGTTCATGCGCGAGCTGATGAAAAGCATGCGTCAGGCGACGCAGTCTTCGGGCCTGCTCGACAACTCGACGACGGAGCTCGGCACGGAAATGCTCGACACCCAGTTCGCGCAGCAGATGACGGGTCTGCGCGGCGGCTTGAGCGAGGCGATCGCGCGGCATCTGGAGCGCCAGATGGGAATTGCGCCGGGCGCGACCGACGACGCCGCGGGCAGCGAAGCCGGCCCCGCAGCGCCCGCATCGGCAACGCCCGTGCCGGCAGCGCCCGCGCCGCTTCGCGGCAATGCGCCCACGTTGGTGCCGCTGCCCGATCTCTCGGCCACGCAAATCGGCTTCGTCCAGCAGCACGCCCAGGCGGCACGCGACGCGCAGCAGCAGTCTGGCGGCATCCCGGCCAGCTTCATGCTCGCGCAAGCCGCACATGAAACCGGTTGGGGCCAGCACCCGATCCGCCACGCCGACGGGCGCAGCGCGCACAACCTGTTCGGCATCAAGGCCGGTGCGGGGTGGAAGGGCGAGGTCGCCGAAATCACTACGACGGAAGTGATAGACGGCCATGCGCACAAGGTGAAGGCGAAGTTCCGCGCATATGCGTCGGACGCAGAATCGTTCAAGGACTACGCCAGGCTCATCGGTGACAGCCCGCGCTACAGCCGGGCGCTCGCGCAAAGCGGCTCGGCACAGGGCTTCGCCCAGGAACTGCAGCGCGCCGGCTACGCCACCGACCCGCACTACGCCGACAAGCTCACGCGCACCATCAACACCACCTTGCGCGTGCAGCGCGCGGTGGGCTGACCGGACCCTCCCAAGCGATGTCCACCGCACTCATTTCGATCGGCGCACGCGCCCTGTTCGCGAACTACGCGGCGCTGCAGACGACCGGCAACAACATCGCGAATGCGAACACGCCGGGCTACTCGCGCCAAAGCGTCGAGCTGACGACGGCGGCCGGCCAGTTCAGCGGCGGCGGTTTCTTCGGCAAGGGGGTGGACGTCGCCACCGTGTCGCGTGCCCACAGCGATCTGCTCACGCGCGAGCTGCACGTCGCCACGGCAGTGGCGTCGGGCGACGCGATGCGCTCTGCGCAATTGCGGCGCCTGGAAAGCGTCTTCGCTCCTGGCGAAGCCGGCCTCGGGTTCGCGGCGTCGCAATTCCTCAACTCCTTTGTCGATGTCGCGAACAACCCCCAGGACAACTCGGCGCGCCAAGTCGTGTTGTCCAACGCCGATGTGTTGGCGCGGCGCTTCAGCGCTGCGGGCGAGCAAATCGCGGAGCTGCAAAACGGCGTGGTGCAGGAGCTGGGCGTGGCGGTCACCACGCTGAACACACTCGCCAAGGGCGTCGCCGACTTGAACCAGCGAATCGGCGACGCCTTGGGCCTGCGCCAGCCGCCGAACGACTTGCTCGACCAGCGTGACGAACTGATTCGCAAGATCAACGAAATTGTGCAGGTCACGACGGTCGGCGCGAGCGACGGCTCGATGAGCGTGTTCATCGGCGGCGGCTTGCGCCTCGTGCTGGGCAACCAGGCGTCGAAGATGGCGCTTGCTGCCGATCCCTTCGATTCGACGAAAGTCGGCGTCGCGCTCATCGAAGGGGTCAAAACGATTCCCCTTCCCAATCCGATGGTGGCCACGGGGAAGATCGGCGGACTGTTGCGCTTCCAGAACGACGACCTCACCGACGCGCGCAACCTGCTTGGCCAGATGGCGCAGGCGATCACCGGGGCGGTGAACGGGCAGCAGGCGCTGGGCCTCGGACTCGGCCAGCCGCCGGTTGCCGGCGCGCCGATCTTCAGCACAGGGCCCTTGCGCGTCGCGCCCAGCGGTGCGAATGCAAGAGCTGCCGGCGTCGACGTCGCCTCGTTCGTCGACATCAACGGCGTGCGCGTGCCCAGCGTCAGCCTGACGATCACCGACGCCAGCCGCTTGCAGGCGAGCGACTATGAACTGGTCGCCGATCCCGCGGGCTCGGGCGACTACTTCCTGACGCGCTTGCGCGACGGGTTCAGCCAGACCGTCGCCTCGGGCGACATCGTCGACGGCTTTCGCATCGACATCGTCGGCCCGCTGCCCGTGGCGAACGACAAGTTCCTGCTGCAGCCGGTGGGCACGGCCGCAGGCAATATGCAGCGCGTGCTCGCCGACCCGCGCGGCATTGCCGCGGCGGCGCCGGTCACGGCAACACTTGCCGGCACGAACACCGGCACGACAAGCGTCGGATCGTTGCGCGCCGTGAGCACGAGTCTGGACCCGGCCCTGACCGCCACCCTGACCTTCACCTCGGCGACCGGCAACTACGACTGGGAACTGCGCGACGCGTCCAACGCCGTGGTGAGCAACGGCTCGGCGACGTGGCAGCCCGGCGTTCCGATTCTGCTGAACGGCTGGGAGCTGCAACTCGCCGGGGTGCCGGCCAGCGGCGACAGGCTGACAGTGCAGAAGACCCTGTTCCCGGCGGCGAACAACGGCAATGCACGCGCCCTGGTCGACTTGCGCGGCGCTGCCCTCGTCGGCGCGACTGCCCAGGCCAGCGGCGCGACCCTCACCGACGCCTATGCGAATGCCATGACCGACGTTGCCGTGCGCGTGCAGGGCGCGCAGACGAGCGCGCAGATGTCGGCCAGCGCGAGCAGCGCGGCGAAGGCGGCGAATGACGATGTCGCCGGCGTCAACCTGGACGAAGAGGCGGCGCGGCTGATCCAGTACCAACAGAGTTACCAGGCGGCGGCGAAGCTGCTGCAGGTGGCGCAAACCGTCTTTGACGCGCTGCTCGCCACCGGCAGGGCCTGAACGGAGACCCTCACATGACGACGCGTATTTCCAGCGCCCACCTCTACGACGCGACGATAGCCTCGCTCATGGACCGGCAGCGCGACCTGAGCGAGACGCAGCGCCAGCTCACGACGGGCAAGCGAATCAATCGTGCCAGCGACGACCCCGCAGCCGCGGCGCGCGCCGAGCGTGCCCAGGCGCGCGAATTGCGCACCGACGCGAACCTGCGCGCGGTGCAGGCGAGCCGCTCCAACATGGAACTCACCGAGTCCACGCTGGGCAGCGCGACTGAGCTCTTGCAGCAGGCGCGCGAAACGATTCTTGCCGCGGGCAACGCGTCCTACTCCGACGCCGAACGCGCGAATCTGGGCGATTCGCTGAGGTCGATCCGCGCCCAGTTGCTCGTGCTCGCAAACAGCACCGACGGCGCCGGGCGCGCCCTGTTCGGCGGTCAGGGCGCGAGCGCCATTCCCTTCATCGACGCACCCGGCGGCGTGCAATTTCGCGGCTCGCCCGGCGAGCTTGCCGCCGGTGGCGAGCCGGGTCTGGTGCTCGCCATGGACGGGCAGGGCATCTGGCTGTCCGCACCCAGCGGCAACGGCGTGTTCGAGACGCGTGCGATCACGAGCACCGGCTCGGCATGGATCGACGCGGGCAGCGTCACCGACCCGGCCAGCCTGACGGGCTCGGCTTACAGCGTGCAGTTTGCTGTCGCCGCCGGCGTGACGACGTATTCCGTGTTGAAAGACGGCGCGCCGACCGCGCTCAGCGCTGTGCCCTACGTCTCGGGCAGCCCGATTCAGATCGACGGCATCGCCCTGCGCGTTCACGGCAGCCCGGCCGATGGCGACGCCTTTGACGCCGTACCCTCCACGCCCAGTTCCAGCGCCTTCGACGTGCTCGACCGGGCCGCAGCTGCGTTGCGCACGCCGCTGCGAAGCGCCAGCGAAATCCAGCAGGGCCTGTCGCAAGACCTGCGCGACATCGACGCCGTGTTCGGCCATTTGACGTCGGCGCGATCCCAGGCCGGCGGCGCGCTGAACCGCATGGACGGCACCGACCTGCGCCTGGGCGACGCCAAGCTGCAGGCGCAGGGCGAACGCTCCGACGCCGAGGACCTGGACATGGTCCAGGCGCTTTCCGCTTTCCAGGCGAAGCAGGTCGGCTACGACGCGGCGCTGCGAGCGTATTCGTCGGTGCAGCGTCTGTCGCTGTTTCAGTACATCAACCCCTGAGAGGTTCATCGTGACCGAGCTAAACATCTTGGGCCAGGTCGGGTTGGGCTACTCGCCCATCGTCGACAAGAACCGCGCAATCGTCGCAACGCGTCTGGGGGTGTTCCCGATCGACGCCGGTACCAAGCTCGACGTCGCCAGCCTGCTGGGTGCGATCGCCGAAGTCTGGCCGGCCGACGGCCCGAAGGTGTTCCTGAACCTCGCCAGCGAGGCGCTGCTGATCGATCTGCTCGGTGGCAAGCCGGCCAAGAACTTGTCGATCGAAGTGCCTGCCTTCATGGCGGGCGAGCCCGCCGTCGTCGCCGCGCTGGGATTGGCGCACGCGAACGGCAATACGCTGCTGCTCAAGGGGCGCCCGCTGAAAGAGCTGCCGCGCGAAATCCTGCCGTACTTCAAGCACGCCATCGTCGACCTGAGCGAAGAGCGCCGCACCGACGCGGCCGCGCCGGCGGGTGTCACGCGCGCCATCACGACGATCCAGAGCGGCGTGAACAACGTCGCCGACATGGAAAAGAGCTTCAGCCGCGGCTCGGTGGCGGTGCTGGGCTGGCCGATCGACGACGCGGTGACCGTGGCCGCCGAAAAAGACAAGGGCAAAGTGCCCAACGACCTGCGCGTGCTCGTGCAGCTGATGCAGCAGGTCGACGCGCAAGCGCCCGCGGCCAAGCTCGAAGAAACGCTCAAGGGCGACCCGACGCTCGCCTTCAAGTTGCTGCGCCTCATCAACTCGCCGGCGCTCGGCTTGAAGGTCGAGGTCAATTCGCTGGGCCACGCCGTCATGCTGCTCGGCTACCAGAAGCTCAAGCGCTGGCTCGCGCTGCTGCTGGCCACGGCGAGCAAGGAGCCGAATTTGCGGCCGATGCTGTTCGCCTCGGTGCGCCGCGGCCTGCTGATGGAAGAACTGGCACGCGGCAGCGGCGACGCCGAATTGCTCAGCGAAATCTTCATCTGCGGCGTGTTCTCGCTGCTGGATCGCATGTTCCGCCAGCCGTTTTCCGACCTGCTCGCGAGCATTCAGGTGCCCGAGCGCGTGCACTTGGCGTTGGTCAAGGGCAGCGGCCCGTTTGCGCCGTACATGCGCCTGGTCAACGCGCTCGAGGCCGGCTCGCCGTTCGACCTGCGCGAGGCCTCGGACTCGCTGATGATGGACGTGGGCGAGATCAACCGCGCGCTGCTGCGCGCGCTCAAGGCGGCCGGGCAGATGGATTGACGCGGACTGCGTCTGGCTTGGTCTTACAAGCTCGAAAAAAACGAGCAGTCCTGCGCAGCCTTCGGTCGTCGGGTTCAAGTTTCAGGATCCAGCGCCGAAAGCGTGTCACGCCGTAACGCATGCTTGCGCGGCGTTGCCGATGCCGCTTCGACCCATTGTTTTGACTGTCCTGTTCTGGCTCGCCGCCCTGGTGGCGTTGGCCTCGCTGTGGCTGCCCGAGACATTCGCGCCGCGCCTGGCAACCTTGGCGCTGGGCGCGCTGGCGTGCGCGCTGCTCGTCTGGCGCGGCTGGAAACCGGATGCGATCGCGCACGCAGCGCAGCACCCGCCCGAGTCGTCGCTGGACGACGGCTTCTTGCTGGAAGCTGCCGCGCAGGTTGCGCGCGCCTGCGCCAACGCGACCGACCTGAACGAAGCGCTGCGCGGCGTGGGGCACATCCTGACGCACGAACTCGGGGCGCGCGAAGTGCGCGCGGGAATCGTCGACCACGTCGGGCCGAGCCCCGAAGACGTGCGCATCAAACCGCTGCTCGACCTCGCCAGCCCGCGAACGAAGCGCGCCGCCACGGCCTTGAGCGCGGTGGCTGCGAGCGCGCTGCGCGAGCGCGGCGTCGTGAGCGATGCGAACTCGGGCCACGCTTTGGCCGTGCTGGAATCCGCAAAGGCGGTCGCGCTGATCGAATTCGACGGCCTCGAAGTCGCCGTGCCGCCTCTCGCCCTGAGCCGCTTGCTCGAAATCGTGCGCAACGAACTCAACGACGTGGTGCAGCGCTGCCGCAGCAACCCCGGCGGGCTGTCGCCGGCGCGCCTGCGCGCCTTGCGCGCCCAGTTCGAGGCGCCTGACTTTTTGGCTGCCGTCGCGGGCGACCGCCAGGTGAGCCTGTTCGTCGTCGAGCCGCAGAGCCTGCGCATCGTCGGCTTGAGCCGGCGCGCCGAGCGCGACTTCGCGCTGCGTCGTGCCCATGTGCTCGGCAGAACCGTCGCACAGGCGTTCGGCGAGGCGATCGCGCTGGCCGCGACGCACGCGGTGCGGCGCGTCCTGGACGACGGGCGCAGCGTCGAACAAGAACTGCATTGGGCCACGCCGCGCGGCCAGCGCGGCGCCAACGTGAGCCTGTGCGCGCTGCGCCACGCCGACGGCGCGCCGCGCCTGCTGATTGCCAGCGCAAGGTCCCTGCACGAGGCGCTGCCGCGCGGCGGCGAGCGCCGCACGATGCCGCGCCACGGGCTGCTGCGCGACGACACCCCCAGCGGCGCACGACACGCCTTGTCGCGCCCCAGCGTCGCGCTGCCGCGGCGCGCCGGGCAAAAGTGACCGGCATGGGAATCAACGACATGCAGCAAGGGCCGGCCGTCGACGCACCGCGCGTCCAGGCGCCCGACCAGCCGCCCGCGGTGGATCAACAACACCCGCTCGCACAGCAGCTCGATCTCGGCGAGCACGTGCGTGGACAACAA
>JBEBHW010000096.1:0-9334 GCA_040081145.1 Burkholderiaceae bacterium | reverse complement strand
GTATGCCGGTCAGTGGCTCGCGGTGATCGGCTTCCTGCCGGTCATCGCTGCGCAGGCGGGTTGGTCGGGCGCGGCGCTGGGCGGGCTCACCGCCTTGGCGGCGGGCGTGAACATCGTCGGCAATCTGGCGACGGGCCGGTTTTTGCAGCGCGGCGCCACGCCAGGAGCGATGCTCGCCGTCGGGTTCACGGCGATGGGGCTGGCGGCGACCGCCGCTTTCGCCGGAGCGTCGCAGAGCGGCCTGGCGCCGCATTGGCGCTATCTCGCCGTGCTCGGGTTCTCGATGCTGGGCGGCTTCATTCCCGCGACGCTGTTTGCGCTGGCGGTGCAGCTCGCGCCGAGCCCGCACACCCTGGCGACGACGGTCGGTTGGGTGCAGCAATGGTCGGCGTTCGGGCAGTTCGTGATCCCGCCCCTCGTCGCGTGGGTAGCGAGCCGCGCCGAAGGCTGGCAGTGGACCTGGCTCGTGACATGCGCATGCTCGGCACTCGGCTTGATGCTTGCGGGCCGGCTCGCCCATGCCGTGCGCGCGCCGCCGAGGCGCGCCGCGCCTTGACGGCGTTCGCCTTTCTTCGCGACCTCGGGCGCGCGCCTGTCGCGTGACGCGCCCTGGTGTTGCCGGCCGCCTCGCCCAAACAATCGGCGGCTGCCACCCGACCTCTACCCCACGGCGGCAGGCAACTCGCGCAAGGTGCGCACCGGTGAACACGCGATGATCGTCGCCTGCACGACGAAGCCGAGCGCCGCGACGATCAGACACGCCTGCTCGCCGTACGCCGCGCCCAACGCGCCGCCCAGCGCCGCGCCGAGCGGCCGCACGCCGGAGTTCACTGTCAGAAAGATGGCCGACACCTGGCCCAGCATGGCGCCGGGCGTGACGGTCTGGCGCAGCGTGGTCGAGGTGATCGCCCAGAGGATTGGCCCGGCGCCGAACATGAAGAACGAGACTGCCGCGAGCGTGCCGCTCGGCCACCACAGCGTGGCCGCCATCACGAGCGATGCAACGACCGACGTGAACGGCCCGACCAGAATCGCACGACCGAACGGCAGGGCACGCAGCACGCGCGCTGCGAGCAACGCGCCGACGACCATGCCCGCGCCGTAACACGCGAGCGTGACGCCCACGCCGCTCGCGTCCAGCCCCAGGCTGCGCATCGCGTACGGCACGTACGCCGCCTGCAACACGAACCACGCCATGTTCCAGGCGATTGCGGTCAGCAGAATCGGCCGCAACAGCGGGTGCCGCCAGACGAGGCGCGCGCCTTCGCGCAACTCGTCCAGCACATGGCGCTCGCGCGCGGCACCACGCGGCGCTTCGGGCAGTCGCAGCAGCAAGGCGACGGCCGCTGCCGACAGCACCGCAGCGAGCACGAACGCCGATGCCGCGCCCGTCCACGCGACAAGCGCTCCGGCAAGCGCCGGCCCGGCTGCAAAGGCGACGCTGCGCGCCAGCTCCAGGCGCGAGTTCGCTGCGCCGAGCAAACCGTTGGGGACGAGCGTGGGAACGAGCGCGGGTGCGGCAACGCTGAAGCCCACCGTGCCCGCCGCGCCGACGAAGCCGAGCAGCGCGAGCAGCGCGAGCGAAAGTTGGCCGGACAGCGTGGCGAGCAGCAGCGCGACGAGCGATGCGGCACGCAGCACTTCGGCCAGCACCATCAGGCGCCGGCGCGACCAGCGGTCGGCAAGCAGCCCGGCGGGGATCGAGAGCAACAGGAAGGGCAAGGTCTGCGCAGTCGCGAGCAAGCCGATCTCGCCCGGCCCGGCGCCGAGCGCGAGCACCGCGACGATGGGCACTGCGGCCAGGCTCACCTGTTCGGCCGATTGCGCGGCGAGGTTGGCGCCGGCGAGGCGCTGGAAGATCGGGGGGAGTTGCGGCATGGGGGAAATCGTGGCGTCTGGGCCTTCGCCAGCCTTCCGGCGCCTTCCGGCGCCTGACGCGCGGGCTCAGCCCAGCCGCTCGTATGGCGCCCTGGCCAACGCTTGCCGTCAGTGCTTCCGGCTGCCCAACAGCCAGTCGAACAGACCGGTGCGTGCCGTATGGTGGGTGCGGCTGACGATGAGATTGGACGACAGGTAGAGCGCGTTGAGCATGCGGCTCGCGCGCTCGACGCTCATTCCCGGCCAGGTGGCGATTCTGCGCAGCGGCGCCGTCTCCTTGCGCAGCCGCTCGGCGGCCGGCGCGAGCGCGCCGGGGATGGCGACGTCTTCGTCGGCGAGCTTGCGCAACGCACGGTACGCCGCGGTGCCGCCGATCTCGGCGAGCAATTTCGCGCGCGGCCCCTGCAAGGCCAGCTTCCACAGCGCCGGCGCGAGCGGGTGGTACGACTGGGCGCTGGCGATGCGCTCGTGCATCCAGTGCCCGGGCGGGCGCACCGTGGCGGGCTCGATGTCGACGAGCTTCACAGTGCGCAGGCCGCGCCCGCCGCCGAGCATGAGGCTGCGCGGCGAGTGGTAAAGCATGTCGTTCGGAAACATCGTGACCGGCCAGATGCGGTCTTCGTACTGCAGGTAGATGAGCGCCGATTCGCGCAAGCGCACACACGCGGCAATCGCCTCGAGTGCGTCGGCCCCTTCGCGGCGCCGGTCCATCAGGCGCAACTCGGCCTGCAGCGTCGATGAAATCAGCGTCTGACGTTGCAGCCCGGCGTAGGCCGAGGAGGCGATCGTCTTGCGCAGCGCGTCGAACGCGCTGATGCGCCAGAGCGAAGGGCTTTCAAAGTCGGGCATCGTTCTCCTGGTTCCTTGAAACGGCGGCGCGAGTCTACCCGCCTTATCGGCCAATTCGGCGCAGCCGCGTCGATTTCGTGCAAGCGCTGTGACGGATCGTTGCGCACGGTGGAGGCCACAGCGGCGGCCGATGGACTCGCCGCGGAGCGGCCTCAGGCGTCGCGTGCAACGCTCGCACGCGCCGGCAGATCGTGTGCTGCGGCGTCAAGCAAGCGCTGCACCGCCTCCCCGTCGGCGATGTGCGTCATCGCGAGCAGCGCGAAGCGCGCGAGGTAGAGGCTGGCGTTGGCCTCGCCGAGTTGCGTCAGCGTCTGGCACAGCTGGGTGTAGACGGCGTCGAGTTCGCTGTCGGTCATGCACTTCCCCCTCGCAGTGTTCGCTCGATCGCGGCTTGAATGCTCCGCACTGCAGCGTCGACTGGCAAGTCGCGCCAACGCGCCAGCACATGCCCGTCGGGGCGCACCAGGTAGATCGTTCCGGCGGCGGCGCCGTACCTCGGGAAGAGCCTGCCCGTGTGATCCCACGCGTCGGCGGCGTCGGATTGTTGTTGAGCGATGCCCAGCGCACGCAGGCGAACGCCGCGCTCAGCGAACCGCCCTGCCAGCGGCAGCAATGCGGCTCTGGTCGCGGCACCGCGCCCGGCGTCAGCACCGATGAAGCACAAGGCGACAAAACCCGGCGTGTCCTGAACCAGCAAGTCGGTCAGGTGCGCCGCGCGCGCAGGCGCCCCACGGGGCGTGGTCGTGAGCGGGCATTCAGGCAACACGGCGCCGGGAATCGGCCCGGCGACGAAGTCGGCTGCTGCGGCCGGCGCAACAGCGCCATCGTCAACGACATTCAACGGCGAATCGCGGTAGGTGATTGCCGACGTCTGGCGCGGGTTGATCAAGGCGCGCACGCCGGCGTGTTTCACCGCCAGGCCGAGCACGGCGTTGCGCATCAGGTCGAAGGCAAACGACGGCGGCGCCATGAATTCGGTGCTCTTCATGCCGTGGCGCAAGTTTTCGTGCGCCGCGGCGACACGCTCCGTTGAATAGCTGTCGAGCAGGCGGTCCGACGCCAGCCCCTTGATCGTTGCGCCGAGTTTCCACGCCAGGTTGTCGGCGTCGTCGATTCCCGAGTTTGCGCCGCGCACGCCGAAGATCGGCACGAGGTGCGCCGCGTCGCCGGCAAAGAGCACGCGCCCGACGCGGTAGCGCGGGAGAGTGAGGGCGTTCGCCTTGTACATCGTGATCCAGATCGGCGACCACGCACCGCGCTCGCCCATCATCGCGAGCAGGCTCTCGATTCGCGGCATCACGTTCTCCGGCCGCACCGCCAGCACCGGGTCTTCGCCCTCGCGCAGCTGATAGTCGATGCGCCAAACGCCGTCGGGTTGTTTGTGCACAAGCACGGTCGAGCCCGGGTTGCACGGCGGGTCGAAGTAAGCCAGGCGCTCGGCGGGACGCTTGCTGTCGAGCAGGATGTCGACGATCACGTAGCGGCCCTCGTAACTCGTTCCTTGCAGCTCGAGCCCCATCGCTTCGCGGACGAAGCTGCGTCCGCCGTCGGCGGCGACGAGCCAATCGGCGTCGATCGCGTAATCGCCTGCCGGCGTGGCCACATTCAAGCGCACGCCCGTGTCGTGGACTTCGAGCGCTGTCGCCTTCGTCTGCCAGCGGATATCGATCAGATCGGCGCGCTGCTGCGCACGCTCCAGCAGAATTTGTTCGATGTGGTACTGCGCCAGGTTCACCATCGGCGGCAGTTTCTGGTTCTGATCCTGCGGCATCGTGAAGTGCAGGACCTGCCGGTCGCGGTAGAAGCTGCGCCCGCCCGTCCACGGCAGGCCGATTTTCAGGAAACCGTCGAGCGCTCCCAGACGCTGAAGGATCTCCAGGCTGCGCCGCGAAATGCAGATCGCGCGGCTGCCGAAGCACACTGACGGATCGGCTTCGAGCACGACCACCGGCACGCCGTGGTTCGCCAGCCCGAGCGCGGCGCACAGACCCACGGGACCCGCGCCGACGATCACGACCGGGTGGCGCTGGCCCTCGGTGCGGTCCGCGCCCAGTTCAGGCAGGCGCGCCGCATGCTGTTCGGCTTCAAACGGATAGGGAACGAAGCTGCGTTGCACCGCGCGAATTGTGCCTTTGCCGTGTACGTATACTTTGCGCGCACCCCGCCCCCTCGGGCCGACACTGGAGACACCGATGATCAAGAGCCCCTCCCCGCTTGCCACGTTCGCTGCACTCGCCCTGGGCGCGACGCTCGCGCTGCCGATGACTGCCCAGGCCCAACAGTTCTTCCGCATCGGCACCGGCGGCACCGCGGGAACGTATTACCCCGTGGGCGGAATGATCGCCAACGCGGTCAGCCAGCCGGGCAAGATCGTCGCGACCGCGCAGGCGAGCAACGGGTCGGTTGCCAACGTCACGGGCATCAGCGGTGGCGCGATGGAAAGCGGCTTCTCGCAAGCGGATGTGGCGACGTGGGCGCAAAAAGGCACCGGCATTTACGAAGGCAAGCCCAACGTCCCCGGCCTGCGCCTCATCGCCAACCTGTATCCCGAGAGCGTTCACGTCGTCGTGAAGAAGGGTTCGGGAATCAAGAGCGTTGCCGACCTGAAAGGCAAACGCGTCGCGCTCGACGAGCCGGGATCGGGAACGCTCGTCAACGCACGTGTCATCCTCGCCGCGTACGGGCTCAAGGAGTCGGACATCAAGCCCGAGTACATCAAGCCCAATCAAGCCGGCGACAAGCTCAAGGACGGATCGCTCGACGCTTTCTTCTTCACCGGCGGCGCACCTGCGGGTGCGATTGCCGAACTCGCCTCGGCGGGCTCGGGAATCGACATTCTTGCCATCGAAGGCGCGCAAGCTGACGCACTGCGCAAGAACAGCCCGTTCTTCGCGCCCGACACCATCGCCGCAGACACCTACAAGGGCGTGGGCACCGTGCAGACGCTGGCGGTGGGCGCGCAGTGGGTGACGAGCGACAAGGCCGACACCGCCACGGTGTACGAAATCACCAAGGCGCTGTTCAGCGACGCGGCGCAAAAGCAGCTCGCCGGCGGCCACGCCAAGGGCAAATTCATCACCAAGGAAAACGCCGTGAAGGGCGCGGGGATTCCGTTCCACCCGGGCGCGGAGAAGTTCTACAAGGAAGCCGGCCTGCTCAAGTAGGCTGCGCCTCAATCATCCGCGGGGCGGCCTCATGGGCCGCCTTTTTTCTTGATTCGCCCAAAGGGACCGAATGAGCACTCCCGAACTCGACGTCAAGGCGCTCGAAGCGCTCGAGCAGAAGTTCGACCCCGAGATGCGCTTTCGCCCGCTCACGGCGACGGCGGCGACGGTGGTCGGTGCGCTGCTGATCCTGCTGTCGCTGTTCCACTACTACACCGCGGGCTTCGGGCTGCTGCGCGAAACCACACACCGCGGCGTGCACCTGGCCTTCGTTCTGGGGCTGATCTTCCTCGTGTTCCCGCACCGCCACACGCTGCTCGAGAAGGTCGCCGTACACCGCGCGCACACCCCCGGCAACGTGCCGTGGTTCGACTGGTTGCTCGCCGCCGCGGTGGCGGCCTCCGTGCTCTACATCCCCTACATCTTCGAGGACCTGACGTTTCGCGTCGGCAACCCGCTCACGATCGACGTCGTGATGGGCACCGTCCTCATCGTCGCGCTGTTGGAAGCAACGCGGCGCAGCATGGGCTGGCCGCTGCCGCTCATCGCCATCACGTTCATGATTTATGCGCTTGCCGGGCCGATGTTCCCGGGCTTGCTCAAACACGCCGGCGCGAGCTGGAGTCAGCTCGTGAACCACCAGTACCTGACGAGCCAGGGCATTTACGGCGTCGCGGTCGGCGTGGTCGCGACCTACGTCTTTCACTTCGTCTTGTTCGGCGTGCTCGCCACGCGCATCGGCCTGGGGCAGCTGTTCCTCGACGTGGCGTCAAGCATCGCCGGGCGCTACGCCGGCGGGCCGGCGAAAGTGAGCGTGTTCGGCTCGGCGATGTTCGGCATGCTCTCGGGCTCGAGCGTCGCCAACGCGGTGACGGTGGGCTCGCTGACGATTCCGGCAATGATTCGTGTCGGCTACAAGCGCGAATTCGCCGCTGCGGTGGAAGCCGCGTCGTCGACCGGCGGGCAGATCACGCCTCCCGTGCTCGGCGCTGCGGCGTTCCTGATGATCGAGTTCCTGGCGCTGCCCTACCAGACCATCATCGCCGCCGCGGCAGTGCCCGCGTTCATGCACTTCTTCGGTGTGTTCATGCAGGTGCACTTCGAAGCCAAGCGCTTCGGCCTGCGCGGCCTGACGGAAGAGGAGATGCCCAAACTGCGGCAGAGCTTTGCGAAGTCCTGGCCGACGCTGATTCCGCTCGTGCTGCTGATCTTCATCCTGATCACCGGGCGCACGCCCTACCTCGCCGCGTTCAGCGGCATCACGTCGTGCGCCATCGTCGGCCTGACGACGCGCGCCGGCGGCAATACGCCACGGCATTGGGCACTTTTGCTTGGCCTGCACGCAGTGCTCGCCGTGCTGGTGTTCGGCGGCATCGAGGACGAGTCCGTCAAGCTTGCGCTGTTTGGCGCCGCAGTCATCGCGACGCCGCTGCTCACCAAGCTTCTCAACGTCCAGGGGCGAATTGCGCCGCCGGCGCTGATCGAAGCATTCAGCACCGGCGCCAAGTACGCACTCGCCGTGGGCGCGGCGGCAGCGAGTGTGGGCCTCGTGATCGGCGTCGTCACGCTCACCGGCGTGGGTTTCAAACTCAGCACCATCATCACGGGCGCGGCGCAGGCGGCCTCCGGCGGCGTGGGCGCGCTGGTTCCCGCGTGGCTCATCAGCCAGGCCTCGCTGACGCTGTTCGTCGCGCTCGTCATGACGGGCCTTGTGTGCATCCTGCTCGGCTGCGGAATTCCCACAACAGCGAACTACATCATCATGGTCACGGTCGCCGCGCCCACACTCGTGCAACTCGGCGTGGAGCCGCTCGTCGCGCACTTCTTCGTCTTCTACTACGGCGTGCTCGCCGACATCACACCGCCCGTGGCGCTGGCCGCCTACGCCGCCGCGGGAATGGCCGGCAGCGACCCGTTCAAGACCGGCAATATGGCGTTCCGCCTCGGCATGGCCAAGGCCCTCGTGCCGTTCGTGTTCGTGTTTTCGCCGTCGCTGCTGCTCGTCGCCAAAGGCTTCACGCCCTACGACTTCACCATCACGTTCGTCGGCTGCGTCCTGGGAATCACCTTGTTGGCGGCGGCGCTGTCCAAATTCTTCCTCGTCGAGATGACACGCGCCGAGCAGGCGCTGTGCGCTCTGGCGGCGTTGTTGATGATCGCGCCCGGGCTGGTGCCCACGCTGATCGGCCTGGGCCTGGCGCTGCCGATGCTGATGCGCCATGTCGTCGCGCGGCGGGTTGCGTTGCGGGTGGCTTGACCGCCTGCCCGGCGCGGGCTTACTCAAGGGCACAGGCAGCCCTCCCCTGGACCTGCCTGCTCAGCGCACCACGTCGACCCAAGCGCCGCGTGCCTGTGAGGCGAGGCACGCTTCGATGAAGGCCATCGTGTGCGCTCCCTCTTCAATGCGCGGATACGGCGCGTCGGGCAGGGGCTCGCCGAACTCGCGCGCCAGACGCTCCATCGCGACCTCGGCGTAGCCCCTCGGGGTGGCCGCGCGGCGTACGGCCCGTGGCAAGGATGTCGCCGGAGAGAAAGGCGTCGCCGCGGCCGATGCAACGCGCCGCTTCGCCTTGCAGCGCGAGTGTGAGATAACTCAGATTGCGGTGCGACCAGTCGAGCATGCCCTTCTCGCCGTACACGCGCAGTCGCATGTCGTTCTCGGCGCCGGCTGCCGCCTGCGTGACGGTGAAGGTGCCACGCGCGCCGCCCGTGAACTCGAGCAAGGCCGACACGTGGTCGATCACTTTGCGCCCCGGCAGGAGCGCGCCCACGTCGGCCATCACGCGCGCCACGTTCTGCCCGCAGACGAAACTCGCGAGGTGCTGGGTATGGCTGCCGATCGCGCTCATCACCAGCGCCTGGCCGCTGCGCTGCGGTTCGAGAATCCAGCGCAGTCGGTTGTTCAGCGCGCCGTCTTCGACGCGCGTCGCCAGGCCCGACTGGATGTATTCGACTTGCACGAGCCGGATCGCACCGAGCCGGCCCTCGCGCACGAGTTGCCTCGCGTGGCGGATCATCGGGTAGGCGCTGTAGGCGTGCGCGATCGCGAACACGCGGCCGTTGGCGCGCGTGCGTGCCACCAGGTCGAGCGCCTGCGCGTGGTCGTGCGTCACCGGTTTGTCGCAGACCACGTCGAGCCCGGCGTCGAGCGCTGCAGCGCAATACGCGTAGTGGGTGTCGTTGGGCGTCATGATCGCGACGGCGTCGATGCGGTCGGGCCGGCGTGCCTCGGCGCCGAGCATTTCGGCGACATCGCCGTAGGCGCGCGCCGGGTCCAGCCCGAGCGCGATTCCCGCCGTTCGGGAACGCGCCGGGTCGCCTGCCGAGACGCCCGCCGTCACGCGAAACCAGCCATCGAGTTCCGCCGCGCTGCGGTGCATCTGGCCGATCCACGACCCCGGGCCGCCACCGACGATGGCCAGGCGCAGCGGGCGGCCAAATCT
>JBEBHW010000788.1:0-2042 GCA_040081145.1 Burkholderiaceae bacterium | reverse complement strand
ATCGCAGTGAGTTCGCGAAACTGCGGCAGCGACATCAGCGGCACCTGCACGGAGCGCTTGGGCGTGACTTCAAGCGCGCGCTCCGCCACCAGCCGCGCCACGGCGTCGCGCACCGGCTGCATCGACACACCGAGTTGGAGCGCCAGCGTACGCAGCGACAGCTTGTCGCCCGGCGCGAACGCGCCGGTGATCAACTGGGTGCGCAACTGCGCCAGCACCTGGGCACCCAAGGTGGGGTTCATCATTCGCACCCGGAAGGGTTGGCCTCTGGTGAAAGCCCGGCTGGACAAACCGGGAAAATGGAGGCACGATAACTGTGATCACAGATTGTGGCAAGCCCAGCCGAACCCGCCCCGCACCCCCTGAGGAGACCCTCCATGAGTGAACCTGTCGACACCCGCCGCCGCAGCCTGATCGCCGGCACCTCCGCCGCCGTCGCAACGCTCGGCTTTCCAAGCTTGAGCCGCGCCCAGGCCGACGTGATCCGCATCGGCCACCTCACGCCGCGCACCGGCTTCCTCGGGCCGCTGGGCGAATTTGCGGTGCAGGCCGCCGACATGGCAGTCGCCGAAATCAACGCCGCCGGCGGCGTCAACGGGCGCAAGGTCGAGCTGCTCAAAGAAGACTCGGTGAACCCGCAAACCGCGTCGACCAAAGCCGAGCGCATGATCGAGCGCGACAAGGTCGCATGCATCATCGGCGAGATTTCATCGGCCTCCGCGCTGACGATCAGCCAGGTCGCGGAACGCACGAAAACGCTTTTCATCAACACCGGCGCGAACTCGGACGAGCTGCGCGGCAAAGGCTGCAAGAAATTCATGTTCCACATCGAGAGCCAGAACTCGATGTACGTGAAGACCTGCGGTCGTTCGCTGATGGCGCAAGGCCTCGTGAAGGGCAAGAAGTGGTTTTCGCTGACGGCCGATTACGCGTTCGGCCACGACTTGCTGCGCGTCTCGAAGCGCTTCATGTCGGCGAACGGCGGCGACTTCGCGGCCGACAAGCTGGTGCCCACCGACGCGACCGACTTTTCGCCGCTGCTGTTAGAGATCCGCAGCGCCAAGCCCGACCTCGTGATCTCGAATCTCGCGGGCAACCAGATCACAAACTTCCTCAAGCAATACTCCGAGTTCGGCTTGAACTTCCCGGTCGCCGGTTTCGGCTTCGACACGGCGCTCGCCTGGGGCGCGGGCAAGGGCAACTTCCTGGGCACCTGGCCGGTCGTGTGGCATCACCTCATCGACACACCCGACACGAAGAAGTTCGTCGCCGAGTTCACGAAGCGCTACAACCGCCCGCCGGAAAACCAGGCATGGGGCGACTACAACGCGATCAAGCTGACGATGCAGGCGATGATGGAAACCAAGTCGGCCGATTCGCTGAAAATCGTCGAGCATTTCGAAAAAGGCGCGAAGTTCGGCCTCATGAAAACCCGCGAAGGCTACTTCCGCAAGGCCGACCACCAGATGATGCACGAGATGTACACGGTGCAGGCGCTGCCCGCAGCGGAGGTCAAGAACGCTTACGACATCTTCCGCTCCTCGGCGCCAGTGCCTGGGGCTAACGAATCGTTGGAGGTGATCGCGAGCACGGCCGAAGAGAACGAGTGCAAGATGGCTTGAGCGGCGCCTGACGCAGCGGGATCCCGGCTTGTGCCGGGATGGCCTTTGTCGTGCTCTTTGTCCAACACCTTCTCAACGGCCTGCTCGCGGGTGCGTATTACCTGCTGATCGCGCTTGGCCTGTCGCTGATTTTTTCGCTCGGCGGCATCGTCAACCTCGCGCATGGGGCGTTCTACGCGATCGGTGCCTATCTCGCCGTCAGCATCGGCCAGCACCTCGGCTTCACCGGCGCGGCCTTGCTGACGCCGCTGATCGTTGGCGCGCTGGGCGTCGTCATCGAGCGGCTCCTGTTCCGTCGCTTCTACAAGGCCGACCCTGCCCTCTCGCTGCTGCTGACGTTCGGCCTGGCGATGGTCGCCGAACAACTGCTGCGAATGATCTTCGGCGCGCCGCCGCTGTCGTGGGCGATTCCGCAGGAAC
>JBEBHW010000787.1:0-2044 GCA_040081145.1 Burkholderiaceae bacterium | reverse complement strand
AACGAGGGCGTCGATTGCGCGGTGCGCGTCGGCGACCTGCCCGACAGCAGCCTGATCAGCGTGCGCCTGGCCGACAACCGACGCCTGTGCGTCGCCGCGCCCGCCTACCTCGACCGCGCCGGCGTGCCGCGCCATCCGAGCGAATTGGCGCGCCACGAGTGCCTGACCTTGAGCATCGACGCGAGCCAGAGCCGCGGCTGGGCATTCAGCATCGACGGCGCCGTGACCCACTTGCGCCCGAGCGGCCGGCTGAACTGCACCGACGGTCAGGTGCTGCACGACTGGTGCGTCGCCGGCCTGGGACTGGCGTGGCGCTCGACCTGGGAGGTCGAGCAGGAGATTGCGACCGGCAAACTTCGCACTGTGCTGGATGAATTCATCGCACCGCCCAACGGCATTTACGCCGTGTTCGCACACGCCAAGCACCTGCCGCTTCGCGTGCGGCTGTGGATTGACTTTCTCAAGGGCGCTTACGGCGACCCGGCGTACTGGGTCCACCGCACAAGCCCTTGAAGCAAAAATGGGCGCTGTGCGGCGCCTTGACGAGGGGAACTGCGGCTTGCGCTCAGGCCTTCGGCTTCGCGTCGGCCATGCACTTCTTGACGTGGCTGTTCTTCGCCGCGCCGTGCAGTTTCTTGTCAGCCGCGGACTTCTCGCATTCAGGGCTCGCCTTCGCGGCGACCGGCTTGGCGTCGGCCTTGCACTTCTTCAAGAAACTGTTTTTCGCCGCGCCGGCGAGTTTCTTCTCGGTGGCCTGCGCATCGCAGGACGCGCCGGCTTTGGGATCGTCGGCGGCAAAGGACGGGGTGGTGAGCGCAGCCAGCGAAAGGACGAGCACCGTGATCAGCTGTTTCATTCGATCTCCTAAAGGGTAGTGGGGGCGGTTGTCGCCGGCCGGGATTGGAACATATCCCGCCGCCGGCGACGCCTTAAAACGGCTCGTCAGAAGAATCGGTGCACACCCGGCGCGCCAGAACGCTGGCTAAAGCACCCGGCGCGGGTGCGCCATCGACTCGTGGGCGGCGTGAAGCCGGCGCACCAGCACGCGAATGAACGCCTGGTCGAAGGCGTGGCGCGTCGTCGGGTTGAGCCGGGCCAGCGTCTGCGGCGTGAACGACACGCTGGCGGTTTGCTTGGAAACAAGCACGTCGGCGCTGTGTCTGCGCAAGCTCGCGCTCGGCGCAAGGTAAGCCATTTCGCCCACCGAGGTACCGGCGCCCAGGCGCGCGACTTTGTCGCCGTCGCGAAAGACTTCGACTTCGCCCTGCGCGATGATGTGAAAGCTGTCGCCCGCGTCGCCTTTGCGATAGAGCGACTCGCCCACGGGGAAGCGCTGCCAGCGCGCGCGGTGCACGACGTCCCACAGATCGACGTCGCCGAATTCGCCAAAGAACTCGAGCTGGCGCAGCAGCGTGAAGCGCTCCGAGTCGAGCACGCTCTGGCTTTCGCCGCGCGGGATCAGCTGCTTGGCCACCAGGTCGGCGAGTGCCTGCGCAAAAGCATCCCAGTCGGGGTAACGGTCCTTCGGGAACTTCGCCAGGGCGCGCTGGATCACCGCGTCCAGCGCCGGGTCGACGCCGGCGCGCAGCGGCACCAGCGCCTCCGGGCGCTGATGGTAAATCTGCTGCATCATCGCCGCGGGCGACTCCGCGTCCAGGGGGGCCCGCCCGGCGATCAAGTGGTAAAGCACGGCCCCCAGCGAATACATGTCGGAGCGGCTGTCCAGGCGTTCGCCCTCGAGCTGTTCGGGCGACGCGTAGGCGAGTGAACCGACACGATCGATGTGGGTGAGGTCCGAGCCGAGGTTCAAGGCGCTGCCGAAGTCGCTGATCTTGATGCCGGTGATCGCGCCTTTTGTCATCTCCACCAACAAGTTGGCCGGTTTGACGTCGCGATGCACGACGCCTTGGCGCGCCACGTAGCCCAGCGCCATGGCGCACTTGAAGCCGAGCTCGACGATCAATTCGAGCGGCAACAGCTGATCCGGGCTGCAGTACGGGCGCAGCGTGCTGCCCGCCACATATTCCATGACCAGATAGGGCTG
>JBEBHW010000095.1:0-9350 GCA_040081145.1 Burkholderiaceae bacterium | reverse complement strand
GATCACGCACCGCAGTCGCCTGTGGCTCTACGCGGTCGCCGCGCTGGTGCTGGCGTTCCTGATCGTGCCCACGCTGATCGTGATTCCGATGTCGTTCTCGGAGTCGCAGTACCTCGAATTCCCGCCGCGCGAATGGTCACTGCGCTGGTACCGCAGCTACTTTGCCTCGAGCGCATGGATGCAGGCCACTGCCACCTCATTCCAGGCAGGTGTGCTCACGACGCTGCTGGCCACGCCGCTTGGCACGCTTGCCGCCTACGGCCTGTTCGCCTCAAAGTTTCGCTGGGTGCGCTTGATGCACGTGCTGCTCATCACGCCCATCATCGTGCCGGTGATCCTGGTCGCGATTGCCGTGTTCTACGTCTACGTCAAGCTCAAACTGGTGAACTCGCTCACCGGCATCGTGCTCGCGCACAGCATGCTCGCGATTCCGCTCGTGGTGCTGGTGATCACTTCGGCGCTGAAGAGTTTCGACATGAACCAGGAGATGGTCGCGCGCAGCCTGGGCGCATCGCGCATCAAGGCGTTCCTCGGCGTGACGCTGCCGCAGATCCGCTTTGCCGTGATCAGCGCCGCGCTGCTCTCCTTCCTCACGTCGTTCGACGAAGTGATTCTGTCGATGTTCGTCTCGGGCGGGTCGAACTCGACGCTGACGCGCAACATGTTCAACGCGCTGCGCGACCAGATCGACCCGACGATTGCGGCGATCTCGACGCTGATGATTCTCGTGACGACGCTGTTGCTCGGCTTGGCGCAGGTGTACGGGCGGGACAAGCGCGCCTGAGGGGGAACGCGCGTTGAAGCCTGTGGCTTCCTAGCGCCTTGGGTCCTCGCGATCCAAGCGCGACGCCATCTTCGCCACCAGGTTCTGCGCGACGCCGGGCCGGCTGTAGGGGCACACCGCGATGCAGATGCCGCAGCCCATGGTCTGGTTGAAGTAGGGCAGGCACTTGTCGAAGTCGACGTACCACTTCACGGCCCCGCGCACCAGCGTCTTGCTCGGCAGAATCGCGTCGGGCGGGCACGCGTCGGAGCAGACCTTGCAGTGCAGGCAGAACTGATCGGCGCCAAAACGGTCTGCGTTGTCAGCCACCAAGGGCAGGTCGGTCAATACGCTCGCCAAGCGAAAGCTCGAGCCGAGTTCGCGGTGGATGATCGAGCCGTGTTTGCCGAGTTCTCCGAAGCCGCATTCCAGCGCCGGCGGAATCAGCAGCATCGGCCCGGCCATCGGCCCGCCGTGCGGCGCGGCGTCGTGACCCTGCTCGCGAATCCAGGATGCGAGGCCTTTCGCCGCCTGGTTGCCGCGTCCGTATTGGCGGATGACCTCGGCCGCCGCGGCGGGCTCGGGCGCAGTCTTCATCTGTTCGTAGGCGTGGGCGACGCCGATCATGATGACCCAGCGCTGGGTCACTTCGTAGCCTTCAAACACCCACTCGGGGCGCACGGGCGCGATGCCGACGAGATCCGCACCGTGGCGGCGCGCGATGTCCTTGATCTGCTCGCTCCACGCCTCAGCCGGTTGCTGCGCGGCTACCGGCGCCAACGGTGCGAGCGGCGTGTCGATGATTTTTTGTCGCGCCGCGCGCGCTTGCGCAATCAGCGGGTCGTTCGGCGTCTGCGTGTAGAACCAGCGTTGCAGCGCGCCGTGCGGCGTTTTGTCGGGGTCGTGCCAGTAGATCGGCGTGGGGCGAAGTGCGTTCGGCTCGCCCGCACGATTGATCGCATTTCCGGAAATCGTCGGCCACAGCGCCATCTGCGCCGGGTCGGGGGTGAACGCGGGTTTGGGTGGGGGCATGGCTTTCTCCGCTGAAGTCCTGCTCGTCAGATCGCGCCGCTGCGCCGCAAGCGCTCGATGTCGGCTTGCGCGTAGCCGAGCCCCTGCAGCACCTCGATCGTGTGCTGGCCGAGGGTCGGCGGTGGCGCGGAAATTCGCCCCGGCGTTTCGCTCAGGCCCACGAGCACGCCGCCCACGAATATTTTCCCCGCCACGGGATGCTCAATCTCCTGCACCATTCCGTTGTGCCGAACCTGCGGGTCGGCAAAAGTGTCGCGCAGCGTGCTCACCGGGCCGCAAGGCACGTCGGCGCGCGCCATGATCTCGGTCCACTCAGCGCGTGTCTTGGTTTGCAGGATTTCGGCGAGCAGAGTCACGAGCGCTTCGCGGTTGACCGTGCGCACCTTGTTCGTTTCGAAGCGCGGATCGCTCTGCAGGCCTTCGCGCTGCAAGGCCTTGCACAGGTTGCGCCAGAAGCCTTCCGTCAGGCAGGCGACGATCAGGTAGCCGTCGCTCGCCTCGAACACCTGGTAGGGAACGATCTGCGGGTGCGCGCCGCCGCTGGGTGCGTCGGGTTTGCCGGTGACGTGAAAACCGGTCACGTAGTTCGCCAGCGCGCCCACCTGCCCGTCGAGCAGCGACACCGTCACGAGTTGGCCGATGCCGAAGCGCTCTTTCGCGAGCAGCGCGAGCGAAATTCCGTAGGCGGCGAGGTAAGAGCCCATGAAGTCGGCCACCGGCGCGCCGATCTTCACCGGCGCACGCCCCGGCTCGCCCGTCAGGCCCATGATGCCGCCCAGGCCCTGAACGAGGATGTCCATTCCGGGACGGTCGGCGTACGGCCCGCTCGTACCGAACGCCGAGATCGAGCAATACACGATGTCCGGCCGGCGCTGCGCGACGCTGGCGTAGTCCAGGCGCAGGCGACGCAGCGTGCCGGGCCGGTAGTTTTCGATGACGACCTGGCAACGCTCCAGCAGTTTGTGGATCACCTCCATGCCGCCTTCGGTCTTGAGGTCGAGCGCGACGCTCTTCTTGCTGCGGTTGATTCCCAGGAAATACGAGCTGTCCGCGCCGGGAAAAACCGCGTCGTAGCCGCGCGTCGGGTCGCCCTGGTGCGGCTCGACCTTGATGACCTCGGCGCCCATGTCGCCGAGCATCGATGTGGCGAGTGGCCCGGCGCCGATGTGCGTCAGATCCAGGATCGTGATGCCGTCCAGCGCGCGGCGGCCCGGCGCGATCTGCAATGGGTGCGAAGCAGGGCTCGTCATGGTTCGGGGAGAATTTTCGCTGCGCCGGCGCGGCTGCGCCAGAACACCGGCCGCGCAATCAAGCCGCCGGGCCGCCAAAGAACAATCAGGATCAAGATCAGGCTGAAGACGATGATGCGGCCGCGGCTCGTCACGCGCAGCAGCTCGGGCAGCGCGGTGAACACGAAGGCGGCAAGCACGGTTCCGGAGAAGTGGTCGCGCCCGCCGATGACGGTGTAGAGCAACAGCGCCACCGTCATGTAAAACCCCAGCTCGTCGGGCTCGATCACGCCCAGGTAGTGCACCTGCAAACCGCCACCCAGGCCGCAGAGAAACCCGCCGAGGGCAAAGGCGAGCACGCGCATGTGCATGACCTGGATGCCGCTCGCCGCGGCCGCATCGGCGTCGTCGCGAACCGCTCGGAAGGCCAGGCCGAGACGTGACTCCTCGAAGCGAGTGAAGCCGACGATGACGAGGATCAAGACGATCGCCGCCTGCCACAGCGTTGCCTGCAAGGGCACGCCGCTCAACCCCAGCGCGCCGCCGAGAGGTCGCGAGTTCTTCAGCACGACGATCGCGATTTCGGCGACTGCGAGCGTCGCGATCGCGAAAATCATTCCCGACAGTCGCCGCAGCAGCAGCATCAGCAGCGCCGCGACGGCGCTCGCGGCGCACGCGCCGAGCAGCAGCGCCGCGGCGAACGGCACACCGGCGCGCGCCGAGAGCATTCCCGCCACGTAAGCACCGACGCCGAGCAAGGTGGCGTGCGCGGCGGAGAACTGGCCGCAAAGAAAGGTGACGTAAAAGCCCAGGCCGACGATCGCCTGGATGCAGCCGAGCATCGCGACATGTTCCCAATAACCCGTCGCCATGTGATGTCCGCTGGAAAAACGAGTCAGCGAACGCGGACTGAGGGCAACAGCCCACGCGGCCGCCACGCCAGCACAAGCAGCAGCAGCCCATAGGCAACGGCGTCGCGGTACTCGGAGAGCCATTGCCCGGCGACGAGCACCTCGAGCAGCCCGAGCAGCAGGCCGCCGGCAAACGCGCCGTTCACCGAGCCGCTGCCGCCGGCGACGACGACGACGAGCGCCTTCAGCGCAAAGCTCGCGCCGAGGAAGGGCGTGACGACGCCGTAGTTCATCGCGATCAGCACCCCGGCCAGGGCGCCAAGACCGGAGGACAAGCTGATCGTGAGCATCGTGATGCGCGACGCGTTCACGCCGAACGCCTGCGCGATGCTCGGCAGCTCGGCGGTGGCGCGCACGGCGCGACCGAAACGCGTGCGCTGCACGAGCAGGTTGATGAGCACGAGCGCGAGCAGGCCCACGCCGAGAACGCCCAACTGAATCGTCGTGACGTAGGCTTGGCCGATCTCGAATCCACCGGTCGCCGGCCGCGGAAAGGAGCGCTGGCCAAAGCCGAACGCGAGCACGGCGCTGGCTTGCAACAACGCGCCCACGCCTATCGTCACGATCAAGGGCGCCAATTCGCCCTGGTCCTTCAGCGGTCGCAGCGCGAGCCGTTCGAGCAGCACGCCCAGGCCTGCACCGCACAGCACGGCTGCGGCGGTGGCGAGCGCCAGTTCGGCGCCGTGCTCCAGGGCGAAGTAGGCCGCGAAGGTCGAGACCATCATGATCTCGCCGTGCGCCAGGTTGTAGATGCGCAGAATGCTCAGCTGCAGCGCGTAGCCTACGGCGATCAGCGCGTAGACCGAACCGAGCGCGAGGCCGTTGATGAGTTGCTCGACGAACATCAGTGCGCTGCTGCGGCTTCAGTGCCCACCGCCGCCCCGAGGTAGGCCGCGGCGACGAGCGGGTCCGTCAGCAACTCCTGCGAGCGGCCTTGCGCGATCAGCGCGCCGGCGCGCATCACGTAGCCGCGCCTCGAGACGCCGAGCGCGCGGCGCGCGTTCTGCTCGATGAGCAGGATCGACATGCCGCCACCGTGCAGCGTCGCGATCAGCTCGAAGAGTTGATCGACGAGGTTCGGCGACAGCCCGTGCGACGGCTCGTCCATCAACAGCAGGCGCGGCCTGGCCATCAGCGCGCGGCCGATCGCGAGTTGCTGCTGCTGGCCGCCGCTCAAGTGGCCGGCGAGCGCATGCAGCTTGGCCGCGAGCGCGGGGAAGCGGGCAATCACGGCGTGAATGTCCTGTGCGATTCCTGCCGCATCGTCGCGTGCGTAGGCGCCCATCTCCAGGTTTTCGCGCACCGTCATCTCGCGGAACACCTGGCGTTGCGCCGGCACGAGCGCCACGCCGTGGCGGCACGCCTGATGCGGTGCGAGCTGATCGAGCCGCACGGCGCCCGGACCGGTGATGCTGCCGCTGTCGGCACGGCGCATGCCCATCACAGCGCGAACGATAGACGACTTGCCGGCGCCGTTGCCGCCGATGACGCAGACCACTTCGCCCTCATCGACGTGCAGCGACACGCCGTCAACGGCTTTCACCGGGCCGTAGGAGACGGTCAGGTCGGCAATCACGAGTGCATGCGTCATGTGCCGAAATACTCGCGTACGACGTCGGCATTGCGCTGCACGCCGGCGGGCGCGCCTTCGGCAATTTTGCGGCCGTGGGCGAGAACGATCACGTTGTCCGACACTGTCATCACGACGTCCATGTCGTGTTCGATGATGACCACGGCGTCGACACCTTCGCGCAATGCGGGCAGCACGGTTTCGACGAACAGGCGCTTGTTCGGCGCGTTCAGGCCCGAGGTGGGTTCGTCCAGGATCAGCAGGCGCGGTTTCAGCGCGAGCGCGCGGCCGATTTCCAGCAGGCGCTTTTCGCCGTGCGACAGCGCCCCGGCAGCGACGTTGCGCCGGTGGCGCAGGCGCAGGCGATCGAGCAATGCTTCCGCCATCGCATGCGCGGATCGGCGCGCGGCGCGCTCGGCAGGGAAGCCCAGCACGATGGAGAGCAAGCCGCTGCCCGCAGCGTTCAACGCCGGCACGGCGAGGTTCTCGAACGCGCTGAGGCTTTCGAACAAGCGCAGCTCCTGAAACGTGCGCGCCATGCCGCGCGCCGCGCGCTGCTCCGGCCGGAGCAGCGTCACGTCTGCGCCGCAGAACTCCACGCTGCCGGCGTCGGGCGCGGTCACGCCGCCGACGATGTCGAACAGCGTCGACTTGCCGGCACCGTTGGGGCCGATGACGGCGCACACCTGGCCGCGGCGCACCGTGAAGCCCACGTCGTCGAGCACCATCAGGCCGCCGAACGCCTTGCGGATGCCGTGGACGCGCAGGACTACTTCAGCGTCGTCCACTTGCCCTGCTGCATGACGACGAGCGCTGCGGTCGAGCGCGTGACTTCCGAGCCGTCCCACGACAAGGTGCCGGTGACCCCGCGCAAGTTCTTCGTCGACGCGAGCGCGTCGCGCAGGCTTTGCCGCGTGGGCTTGGCTCCCGCGCGCGCGTACGCGTCGGCGAGCATGAGCATCGCATCGAAGCCGTAGCCGTGGTACTGGTCGGGTCGCACGCCGGGGTACTTGGCGGCGAAGCGGGTCACGAAATCCTTCACCACGGGTTCGGGCGAATCCGGGTCGAGTGCCGATTGGCTGATCACGCCGTCTGCAGCTTCCTTCGCCGTTTTTTCGATCCCACCCGGCGCGGGCCACGCGACGATGGGCGCCTTGATGCCGCGTTCGCGCGCCGTGCGGATGATGAGTGCGCCAGTCTCTGCTTTGGACGCGTAGTAGAAGACATCCGGATTCGCCGCGCGGATCTTGCTGATCTGCGGCGCCATGTCGACGTCGCTGGCGCGGTGCGCTTCGGTCGCGACGATCGTTAAGCCGAGCTTCTGCGCTTGCATCTTGACGTCGTCCAGCGCGCTGAGCGCGGCTTCGTCGTCCAGGTCGTACATCACTGCCAAGGTCTTGGGCTTGAAGCGCTGCACCACGCCCTGCATCAGCGGGCCGTTTTCGTATGCCGGCATCGCGAGCTTGAAGACCCACGCGCCGGGCGGCTGCGGCCACTTGCCGCCCGACGCTTGCGCGATCATCGGGATCAGCGCCTGGTTGGCGATCGGCGCGGATGCGATGGCCTCGATGCTGCGCGTCGGGCCGATGATGGCGAGGATGTCGTCTTGTTGCGCGAGTTTGCGGATCGCCGCGGTCGCTACCGGCGGGCGCCCCTGCGTTTCTTCGGTGACGAAGACGACCTTCCTGCCCTTGAATGCATCGCGCTCGTTCAGCAGGTCGAGCGCCACCTGCATGCCCTTGAACGACGCATCGCCGTAATAGCCCGAGGGCCCTTCGAAGACTTGTGCGACGCCGATGCGCAACGTCTCCTGCGCCTGCGCGGGTGCGCCCAGCGCCAGCAACAGGGCAGAGACACAGATTCCGAGTTTCATGAATTCTCCTGTGAGGGGTCGTGAGTTACGGCGTGGCCAAACGGGCTGCGAGGTCGCGCTTCAAGTCTTCGATGATTCCGGCGGGTCGCGCTTCGGGCGAATAGACGCCGTCAAAGCCGATGCCACGAAAGCGCGCCTCGACTTCAGGCCACGCCTCGCGGTTTGTTCCCAGGTGCCCGCCGATGTAAAGCAGGATGTCGCACAGGCCCGCTTCGACGCATTTCTCGCGCAGCGTCTGGCAGTCGAAAAACGCCATGCCGTAGAGCGACGACACGAGGATCGCGTGCGCCCCGGTTTCGAGCGCGGCTTCGATGAACTCTTCCTGCGGCACGCACGCGCCCAGGCGCACGACGTCGATGCCGGCGTCTTGCATCGCGCGCGTCAGCACGAACTGGCCGGTGACGTGGGCGTCGCTGCCTATCGTGCCGATCACGACCTTGGGCTGGGTGGGGGCATTCGAAGGGGTCGTTGTCATAGCTTGCTGAACATGTGGCTGCCCACCGGGCGGGCGAGGTGGTACAGGTCCTCGGTGACCATGTCGATGTCGGCCTTGCGGCCGGTCGCGGCGCAGCGTGCGGCGATGCGGTCCTGGTGGTACTTGAGCACACGGGCCGGCAGCGGCAGTGCGCCGGGGTCGAGGTAGCGGTAAGCGCCGTCAAGGTCGCGCACCGTGAGAAGACGGTTCTTCACGTGCACCCAAGGGCTGAACACACCGTCCAGAATGCCGCGCTCGACTGCGGCGATCATGCCGTTGCTCGGGTCGCCGTCGGCCAGCTCAAGCACCGCGTCGACGATGGCTCGCACCTCGAGTTCGATCATCTCTTCTTCTTCCGCCATTGCATCGCTGCGCCCGATATTGAACGAGCCGAGGATGTTCAGCATGTGCTTGGCGATCTTCACCTCGGCGCCTATGCCTTCCTTGGACGGCGTCGACGACGCTTCGTCGGGCGACTTGAGGTACATGAAGTGCGCGCCGCCCATGCGGCTGACCGCTGCTTCCCAGCCCATCTGCGTCGCGCACTGGATCACGTCGACCGGCCACGTTCCCAGGTGCGGGTAGGTGCCGGCGTAGGTGGCCACACCCTCGATGCCTGCCTTGCCAAGGTATTCGTCGACGAGGCGCTGCATGATCCTCAGCGCCGACACGTCCTGGTTCGCGTTGGCCATCAACCCATACGAACACGCGATGTGCTTCACGCCTTGGCGCGCCGCCTCGAGCGCCTGCAGGATGACGATGGCGATCTTGATTCCCGGTGGCTCCCAGCCGTTGTGGTGCCCCGCCGGCCAGGCGACGATGGGTGCGCCGCGTTCGGTGTACCACGCGGCCAGGCGCGACACGTACTGGTGGTTGTGGATGCGCCGGCCGAGCGGGAAGTCGCGCGAGTGCTGCATCAGGTCGTGCAGGTCGTAGGCCAGGTAGCCGGTGGCGCCGCCGGCGAGCGTGATTTCGGTGCACAGGCGCGGGTCTTCGTCGAGCGTCGACAAATACGCCGAATGGCCCGAGGCCTCGACGATGCGGCGCATGCCGCTCACCCCATGGTTCACTGCCGGGTAGCCGCTGAGCAAATTGACTCCCGCTTCCTTGCTCGCCGCGATTGCCTTGGCCACCGCGTCGAAACGCTTCTTGCGGCTGTACGCGTCGAGGATCAGGAACCACGAGTCGTTCCAGTCGGCCATGCCGCACTGGCTTTCCACGAAGCGCATGATTTCGAGCATCGTCTCCATTCGCGCCTGACCCACCTGCGGCAACAGCACCGTGCCGCCCTGCGCCTTGGCGCGCGCGAGCTGGTGCGCCTGCACCTTGTGCTGCGGCAGGGCGCGCTGGTAGGCCAGAGCTTCGGTGAGGTCGACCTCGGCGCCGGTGGGCCACTCGGCGAGTGCGGCGGGGCGCTGCGCGAGAAAGAAGTCTTCCTCCCAGCGCGCGTCGCGCACTTGCATGGTTCTCCAGTTCTGTCGCACGCGGTGGGTCTCC
>JBEBHW010000094.1:0-9363 GCA_040081145.1 Burkholderiaceae bacterium | reverse complement strand
TGCGGCCGATACCGGCGTTTGCGACTTCGCGGATCTTCGACGCCGGGAGTTCTTCGATTGCACGCCTCATGCCTGGATGCCTGTCTGTGTGGAAATTTCGGTGGAGAGGTCGCTGCAAACGTCATTGCCGACATCGGCCAAGGGCCAACGCGGCTTGACATCGAACGCATAGTGCTTCGACGCGCCCGCGATGCCGCGCTGCAGCCGCATTGCCGCTGCCAACGCAATCATCGCGCCATTGTCGGTGCACAGCTCGAGCTCAGGGTAGTGAACGCGGGCGCCGCGCGTGGCGCATGCGGCGTCGAGCGCCTCGCGCAAGCGCAGGTTCGCGCCGACACCACCACTCACGACCAGGCACGACAAGCCGGTTCGATCCAGCGCCAACAGCGACTTGTGCACGAGCACGTCGACGATCGCCTGCTGTGTCGCCGCCGCCAGGTTCGCGCGGTCTTGCTCGCACACGTTGCCGCCAAGCTTCAGCGCCTGGGTGCGCACGGCGGTCTTCAGGCCGGCGAAGGAGAAGTCAAGGTTGGCGCTCTTCATCAGCGGTCGCGGCAGGCTGAACGCGGTGGCGTCACCAAACGCCGCAAGCCGCGCCAGCGCCGGCCCACCGGGGTAACCCAGGCCGAGCAATTGCGCGGACTTGTCGAAGGCTTCGCCGGCGGCGTCGTCTATCGTTTCACCGAGCAATTCATAGCGCCCCACGTCGACGACGCGCATCAGCTGCGTGTGCCCGCCCGACACGAGCAGCGCAATGAAGGGGAACTGCGGCGGGTCGCGCGACAGAAACGGCGACAGCAAATGCCCTTCGAGGTGGTGCACGCCGAGCACCGGGCGGTTCAGCGCCGCGGCGAGCGAACACGCCATTCCGGCACCGACGAGCAAGGCGCCCGCCAGTCCCGGGCCGCGCGTGAACGCGATCACGTCGATTTCGTCCAGCGTGACACCCGCTGTGCCGAGCACCTGGCGCGTCAACGGAACAACCCGCCGGATGTGGTCTCGCGAAGCCAATTCCGGCACGACGCCGCCGTAGGCGCCGTGCATCTCGACCTGGCTGTGCAGGGCGTGGGCGAGCAATTGCGGGGTCGCGCGCGACGGCGTCGCCTCGGTACGCACGACGGCCACGCCGCTTTCATCGCAGGAAGTTTCGATGCCAAGCACAAGCATCGCAGCAGTGTAGGGGTGGCCCGAAAGTTGCCCGCAGACCGCGCCGTGATGATGACGAACGGACCGGCGGCGACGATCGGCGAAATCCTCGCGGTGGACCCTCGCGCGCCCGCGCTTGCCGGTCGCTCAGCTCGCCTTGGTGGCAAGAATGTCGGCGAGCACGCCCGACACCCGCTCGCGAACTGCCGCAGGCATCGTGATCACCTTGCCCCACTCGCGATCGGTCTCGCCCGGCCACTTGTTCGTCGCGTCCAGCCCGAGTTTGCCGCCCAGGCCGCTGACGGGCGAGGCGAAGTCGAGGTAGTCGATGGGCGTCTGGGCGATCAGCGTCGTGTCGCGTACCGGATCGACACGCGTCGTGATCGCCCAGATCACGTCGGGCCAGCTGCGAATGTCGACATCGTCATCAGTGACCACGATGAACTTCGTGTACATGAACTGGCGCAGGAAGCTCCAGACGCCGAACATGACGCGCTTCGCGTGCCCCGGATAGTGCTTGCGCATGCTGACGATCGCCATGCGGTAGCTGCAGCCTTCGGGCGGCAGGTAGAAGTCGGTGATCTCGGGAAACTGCTTTTGCAGGATCGGCACGAACACTTCATTCAACGCCACGCCCAGCACCGCGGGCTCGTCGGGCGGCTTGCCGGTGTAAGTGGAGTGATAGAGGGGATCGCGCCGGTGCGTGAGGCGGCTGATCTCGAAGACCGGAAACCATTCCTGCTCGTTGTAGTAACCGGTGTGGTCTCCGAACGGCCCCTCCAGCGCATGCAGGTAGCCGTTGAGTTCTTTCAGCGCGACGCCGGTTTCGCTCTCACCCACGTAGCCCGATGCGCATACGGGAATCGAACCCTCCAGAACGATTTCCGCAGTCGCGGGAACCTGCAGCATCACGCCTGCGTCGCCGACCAATGAGTCGACGACCTCGGTGCGACTGCCGCGCAACAAACCGGCGAATTGATACTCCGACAGCGTATCGGGAACCGGCGTCACGGCGCCGAGCATCGTTGCCGGGTCAGCGCCGAGCGCGACGGCAATCGGGAACGGCTGGCCGGGTTTGGCGAGCGAAAATTCGCGGAAGTCCAGCGCGCCGCCGCGCTGCGCGAGCCAGCGCATGATGACGCGGCGCTTGCCTATCACTTGCTGCCGGTAAATGCCCAGGTTCTGCCGGCGCCGCGACGCGGGCAAGCCTTGCGGCCCGCGCGTGATCACGAGGCCCCAAGTGATCAAGGCGCCGGCGTCGCCGGGCCAGCAGGTTTGGATCGGCAGGAAGCCGAGATCGATGTCGCTGCCCTGAATCACGACGTCCTGGCACGCCGCAGAGCGAACGAGGGCGGGCTTCATGTCCCACAGCGACTTGACGAGGTGCAGCAGCCGACCGGCGTCTTTCATGCCCGCGGGGGGCTCGGGCTCCTTGAGGCTGGCCAGCACCTTGCCAACCTGGCGCAGCTCCGACACGTCGTCGACGCCCATCGCCATGGCCACCCGGCGCGTTGTGCCGAACAAGTTGGTCAGCGCGGGCACGCCTGTGCCGGTCGCTTCGAACAGGAGGGCGGGGCCGCCGGCTCGCAAGACGGCGTCGCCCAGGGCCGTCATCTCCAGAACTGGCGAGACGCTCTCCCGAACTCGCTTTAGCTCATTTGAACGGTCTAATCCAGCGAGGAACTCACGCAAGTCCTTGTATTTCACGATGCAATCGTCATCAATTTGAAAATTTTTGTGTTGACTGGGCTTATCTACAGTCCCTAGAATCCGCGCACCCTGGGTTGCCTAGGGATAACCCGCGCCCCACATCGTTGGGATGAATTTGGAGGCGCCGGGCTGCGAATGCCAAGCCGATCACCGGAATCCGCCGGTCCAGACGCTGCAGCCTCTCATTATTGCGGTTGGCCTTGCTTGCACGCGCCTGGTTCAGGCGATGCGCACTGGCTCACCGCGAAGAAACGAGGGTGAGACATGTCATCGCTTCGCAAGGTTCTGGGAATGGTTGTGGCCGCGCAGCGCGCGATGTTTCAGTCGCTGTTCGTTTTCATTGCCGATGTCGGGCGCGGCCTGCTCGTCGTCAGCCACAACACGCTCGCATTGCTGGGGCTGGTGCTGGTCGCAGTGGCGTTGTTCGCTGCAAGTCGCGACGACCTGCGGCACCAGGCCGAACTCGAGTTCCTCGGCTGGCTGCAAGCCAGGCAGGAGGCACGTGTCGAACCCGCCCCGCCGTCGCCCTGGTGGGCCGAGGCAGGCACTGTGGACGCCGTGGCACGTGCCACCGCCGCGGACCCGAAAGATCTTGATCAGCAGCAGGCCGCAGTCGCGAACTGGCTGTCGCGGCGCTACCGCGTCGCGATCGAGCCCGTCAGCCGCCTGGTTCAGGAAGCCTGGAGCGTCGGGCAGCGCGCTGCGCTCGACCCCACGCTGATCCTCGCGATCATGGCGATCGAGTCGAGTTTCAACCCCTTCGCGCAGAGCCCCGTGGGCGCGCAAGGCTTGATGCAGGTCATGACCAAGCTGCACGATGAAAAATATGAAGCCTTCGGCGGCACGCACGCGGCGTTCGACCCCGTCACCAACTTGCGCGTCGGCGTGGCCGTGCTGAAGGAATGCATCGCCCGCGCCGGCGGCCTGGAAGCCGGGCTGCGCTACTACGTCGGCGCAGCGAATTTACCCGACGACGGCGGCTACGTTGCCAAAGTCTTGGCCGAGCAGCAATCGCTGCGCCTGGTGATGAGCGGCAAGCCCGTGCCCTACATCAGCGCCGCGGCGCCGGCGCCCGTTTCCTCGGCAACGCCGACAGGAGGGCATGCAGTCAACTTGATGACGACTGCGACTATGGCGACCCTGGTCGCGCAGCGCAGCGCCGACACTCTGGTCGCGCCGCCCACGCTGATTCAGCCCAGCGCCGACCCGCACCCCGAACCGCAACTGAACTGAACCGCCACCCATGTTCGACCGAACCCAGTCCACCGTAGCCAACGTCGACCCCGAACTGTGGGCTGTGATTCAGCGCGAAAACCAGCGCCAGGAAGAACACATCGAACTCATCGCCTCGGAGAACTACGCCTCACCGGCGGTGATGGCGGCGCAGGGCAGCCAGCTCACCAACAAGTACGCCGAAGGCTACCCCGGCAAGCGCTACTACGGGGGCTGCGAGTTCGTCGACATTGCCGAGCAACTCGCCATTGACCGCTGCAAACAGCTTTTTGGCGCGGCGCACGCCAACGTCCAGGCGAATTCAGGCTCGCAGGCGAATCAGGCGGTGTTCTTCGGCCTGCTCCAGCCCGGCGACACGATCATGGGAATGAGCCTGGCCGAAGGCGGGCATCTGACGCATGGCATGGCGTTGAACATGAGCGGCAAGTGGTTCAAGGTGATCAGTTACGGCCTGACCGCGAGCGAAGAGATTGACTACGTGGCGATGGAAAAGCTCGCCCACGCGCACCGCCCGAAATTGATCATCGCCGGCGCGTCGGCCTACAGCCTGCGCATCGACTTTGCGCGCTTTGCCAAGGTCGCCAAAGACGTCGGCGCGATCTTCATGGTCGACATGGCGCACTACGCCGGCTTGATCGCGGCGGGCGTCTACCCCAACCCCGTGCCGCACGCCGACGTCGTGACCTCGACCACGCATAAGAGTCTGCGCGGCCCGCGCGGCGGAATCGTCGTGATGAACGACGAGGCCATCGCGAAGAAGATCAACAGCGCGATCTTCCCCGGCATTCAGGGCGGGCCGCTGATGCACGTGATCGCCGCCAAAGCGGTGGCGTTCAAGGAAGCACTCGCGCCCGAGTTCAAGGTTTACCAGCAGCAAGTGCTGAAGAACGCCGTCGCACTGGCGCAGACGCTCACCGAACGCGGCCTGCGAATCGTCAGCGGGCGCACCGAAAGCCACGTCATGCTCGTCGATCTGCGGCCGAAAGGGTTGACCGGCAAGGAGGCCGAAGCGCTGCTCGGCCAGGCACACATCACGTGCAATAAGAACGGCATCCCGAACGACCCGCAAAAGCCGATGGTGACGAGCGGCGTCCGCCTGGGTTCGCCGGCGATGACGACGCGCGGCTTCGGCGAAGCACAGGCACATCAAACCGCGCACCTGATTGCCGACGTGCTGGACAAGCCGAACGACAGCGCCAACGTCGCTGCGGTGCGCGCCAAAGTCGCCGCGCTGACGCGCGACTTCCCGGTGTATCGATAGGGCCCGATGCGCTGCCCGTTTTGCAGCCACGAAGAAACCCAGGTCGTCGAAACCCGCGAGTCCGACGAAGGCGACGTGGTGCGCCGGCGCCGCCGCTGCCAGGACTGCGACAAGCGCTTCACGACGTACGAACGCGCTGAGATTTCACTGCCGTCCGTCATCAAGAAGGACGGCACGCGCGCCGAGTTCGACCCAGCGAAGATTCGCGCGTCGATGACCCTCGCGCTGCGCAAGCGCCCAGTGAGCGTGGAGCAGATCGACGCCGCGCTCGAGCGCATCCAGGACAAGCTGCTGAACTCCGGCGCCAAGGAAGTGCCTTCGACCCGCCTGGGCGAACTCGTGATGCGCGAACTCAAGCGCATCGACAAGGTCGCCTACGTGCGTTTCGCCTCGGTGTACCGCAGCTTCGAAGACGTCGACGAGTTCCGTCAGCTGATTCGGGATATCTGAGCACCCCGGTCCCGGGCTGCCCAGGAGGTCCACCGGCCCCTCCCCCCAAAGGGGGGTGATCTCGGGCGCCCCCTCAGTGGGGTCCGCGTTTCCCACCTCTTGGGGTCGCGCGCCGGCGCCGGTCTGCCTACAGTGCCCCCATGGTTCAACGACATGGAGACACGATGAAGACAACCCAACAGCAACGCGGCGTGACCTGGGTCGAGACCTGCGTCGTGCTGGCGATTCTGGGCGTCGTCTCAGGCGCTGCGCTGCCGGAAATGGGCAAGCTGCTCGACGCGCGCCGCCTGGAAGGTGCCGCAGTCCAATTCGCCACCGACGTCCAATTCGCGCGCTCGGAAGCCGTGGCACGCAATCAGCCGGTGCGGCTGAGCGTATTCGCGGGTCCGCAGAGCACGTGTTATGCCTTGCATACGGGCCAGAGCAACCAATGCACGTGCGTTGACTCCGGCCCCGCCGTGTGCACCGGGTCGGCGCGCGAAATCAAGAGCATCGCTCTGCCCGCGAGTCAAGGTGTCACGTTGGCGGCAAACACCGGATCGGTGCTCTTCGATCCCTTGCACGGCACAAGCACGCCGACGGCGACGTTTCGCATCCTCGGCCGCCGAGGCCAGGCGATCCACCAAGTCATCAACGTGATGGGGCGGGTGCGCTCGTGCACGCCGGCCGGCGGCGTTCCCGGCTACCCGAACTGCTGAACGGAGAAGCACCATGACCATGCCAACTTCATCGAGCCAAGACCAGCGGAGCGGCGCGGGCGACAAACGGGCCAGCGAGGTGACCGTCGGCCGTTGTAACGAATTGATAATTGAACCGACTGGCGCACCTCGCCGCGCTCGTCGCCACGCCACGGCTCGCAGGTTCGCGCAAGGCTTCACCTTGATCGAGCTGATGCTCGTGGTGGCCGTGGCGGGTGTTCTCTCCGGCGTTGCCTATCCGTCGTTCATGGGCCAATTGCAAAAAATCCGCCGCGCCGACGCCATGGTCGCCGTCCTGCAAGTGCAGGCGGCGCAGGAACGCTGGCGCGCGAACAACCTGGCCTACGGCGCGCTCGCCGAGATCGGCGTGGCACCCACCTCTGCCGCGGGCCACTACACGCTGCAAATCAATGCGCCGTCGGCGACCGGCTACGAGATCATCGCCGCCGCGACGGGCAGCCAGGCGCATGACACGCCCTGCCGCACGCTGCGCCTGCGGATCGACGGCGGCAACCTCGTGCAGACCTCCGGCGCCGACGCGGCGACGGCGAATGCCCCGCAGCAAAACCGCCAGTGCTGGATGGTTTGAGCATGCAGCGCACCCGCGGAATTTCACTGGTCGAGCTGCTGGTGGGCCTGGCCGTGGGCTTGTTCATCGCCGCCGCAGGGGTGACGCTGATGGCGGGCAACTTGCGCGAGAACCGCGCGCTGATGCTGGAGAGCCGCCTGATGCAGGACCTGCGCACTGCGTCCGACATCATCACGCGCGATTTGCGTCGTGCGGGGTATTGGGCAGGTGCGGTTGCCGCCGTGCACGTGCCGGTGGGCAGCGCGGTGCCGGTCAACCCCTACGCCGCCGTCGCGCCCAGCGCGGCAGCCTCAGACGCGGTGAGCTTCGCCTTCTCGCGCGACGCCACCGAAAATCACAGCGTCGATTCGAACGAACATTTCGGCTTCCGCTTGCGCCGCGACGTCATCGAGATGCAGCTCGGCAACGGCAACTGGCAGTCGCTCACCGACCCGAACACCGTGGTCGTCTCGGATTTCCGCGTCGTGCCGAGCGCCGAGGACATCGATTTGTCGAGCCAATGCGCGATCCCGTGTGCCGCAGGCGACGCCTCGTGTCCGCCGCGCCAGCAGGTGCGCAGCCTGTCGGTATCGATTGCCGGAAGGTCGAGCGCCGATGCCAGCGTCCAGCGCAGCCTGAACAGCAGCGTTCGGCTGCGCAATGATTCCGTCACGGGTTCCTGCCCCGCCTGAGCCGCCATGCGCCGCGTCACTCTGTCCACACCTCAGCGCGGCGTCGCCGCGCTCGTCGTGACGATGGGTCTGTTCTTCGCGATGTTGCTGGTGGCCGCGTTCGCGAATCGCAACCTGGTGTTCGAACAGCGCAGCTCGGCCAACCAGTACCGCGCCACGCAAGCATTCGAAGCCGCGGAAGCCGGCCTCGAGTGGGCGCAGGCGCAACTGAACAACGTGGCGCGCGTCGGCGACGATTGCAAAGCCAGCGGCGACGCGGCAGCGCTGCCGTTTCGCGACCGCTACCTGAGAGTTGCCGACGCTGGCGGAGGCTTCAGCGCCGTCCAGTGGAGCAACGCGGGCGTGCCCACCGCCCTGCAACCGGCGTGCCTGCGCAGCGGTTCGGGGTGGCAGTGCAGTTGCCCGAGCAGCGGCCCCGCCCAGTTCGCTGCCCCGGCCCAAGCGGCGCCGGCCTTCAGCGTCGAATTCCTGCCCGGCGCGAAGGGCGGCGTCGTGCGCGTGATCTCGCAGGGTTGCACCAGTTTTGCAGGCGCGTGTGCTCCAGGGTCGACGGAGCCGGCCGATGCCGCGGCCCGGATCGAGGTCTCGTTGGCGCTTCTTCCCGCCCTGGCGAGCGCGCCGGCTGCGGCGCTCACGGTGCGCGGCGCGCTCGACGTGGGCAACGCTTTGCTCGGCGTGCACAACGCCGATGTGGCTTCGGGTGCCGTGGCGCTGCACAGCGGTGCCGCCGTCCAGGCGCCGTTGTTGCGGATCGGCACCGCGCCCGGTGCGGCGATCAGCAGCGCCGTCGTGAGCGAGGATGCCCGCCTGGCCGCACTCGGCCCGGCGCAGTTGTTCGCCGGCTACTTCGGCCTGGATCGCGCGAGCTGGGCCCGGCAGCCCGTCGTCACGGCGCTCAACTGCGCAGCCAACTGCACTGACGCGCTGGGCCAGGCAGTCAGCGGCGCCGGCAGCAACGCCATCATCCATGTGCTGGGCGACCTTGACGTGCAAGGCCCCGCCGTCTTCGGCACGCGCCAGCAGCCGGCACTGATCGTCGTCGACGGTGCGGCACAGCTGCGTGGCCCGGTGACGGTGCACGGCGTTCTCTACGCGACGTCGCTGCGTTGGGACGCGCCGGTGGCCTCAGGCGCGCTGGCGCGCGGCGCCCTCGTCTCCGAGACGACCTACCTCGGCGACGCCACCCCCGACATCGTCTACGACCCGGCGCTGCTGGCCACACTGCGCACCCGCAGCGGCATGTTCGCCCGGGTCAACGGCAGCTGGCGCGACTTCTAGGCACTGCAGGCATGCCGCCCCGCGCAACACCACGCACCCGACGCGCGCAGCGCGGCACGACGCTGCTCGAGGGCCTGGTCGCCTTCCTCGTGCTTTCGCTCGGCATGCTCAGCGTCGTGCGCGTGCAAACCCAGATGCGCCTGAACACCGACGTCGCGCGGCAACGCTCGGAAGCGGTCCGCATCGCCCAGGAAGACATCGAACGGCTGCGGGCGTTTTCCGTCATCGCCGTGCGCGCCGGGGCGACCGCGTTTGCGGGTGTGGCGAGCGCAACGCGGCAGGTGAATTCGGACAGTGGCCAACCGAGCAACACGAGTTATTCGCTGC
>JBEBHW010000786.1:0-2052 GCA_040081145.1 Burkholderiaceae bacterium | reverse complement strand
CAACCCCGAACGCCACAACGCGATCTCGCTCGAGATGTGGGACGCCGCGCTGGAAATCATGGCGGACTTCTCTGCCGACCCCGCGGTGCGCGTCATGGTGATCACCGGCGCAGGCAGCAAGGCATTCGCCTCGGGCGCCGACATCTCCAAGTTCAAGGACGAGCGCCAGGAAGCGCAGGCCGTCGCGCATTACCAGGCGACAACGCAGAAGGCCTACGCGGCGATCCAGGCGATGCGCATCCCGACGCTCGCGATGATCCGCGGCTACTGCATCGGCGGCGGCACGGCGGTGGCGGTGTGCTGCGACATCCGCATCTGCACCGAAAACGCGAAGTTCGGCATTCCCGCGGCCAAGCTCGGTTTGGGCTACGGGCTGCAGCGAGCGATCCCGCTGGTCGACCTGGTGGGCCCGGCGTTCGCGAAAGAGATGTTCTTCACCGGGCGCCAGTTTGACGCGCGCGAGGCGGAGAAGATGGGCCTCGTGAACCGCGTCGTGCCCGACGACAAGTTGGAGGCCACGCTCGACGAAATGGCGCGAGCGATCGCCGAGAACGCGCCGCTCACGGTGCGTTGTGCCAAGCTGGTCGTGGGCGAAGCGCTGAAGGATTCGCAGCAACGCGATGTGGCCGCCACCGAGCGCGCCGTGCAGGCGTGTTTCAAAAGCAACGACTACAAAGAGGGGCAGGCGGCTTTCATGGAAAAGCGCAAGCCGCGCTTCAGTGGAACCTGACGGGTCTGCGGGAAAGTGCGGCCGAGCAAGCGCAAACTACCGCGACTCCATCGCCTCGGTTGGGGCAAAGGCCTGGGCCCAATCGCGCTTCGCCGCCGTTGCCTTGGGGTTGACCTGCTGGCGCAGACGATCAAGCTCTTCGTAGGCGATGGTCAGCCGGCTTTCCAGGCGTGCCGAAGCGGCTTTCTCGGCGGAGACGGCGGCGGCGATTTGATCGCGCGCTGACGCGTGCACTTGCTCCAACTCGCGCGTTGCACTCATGTGTGCCGCGCGCAACTTGGCGATGATCGAGGCGTGCTGCTCGTTCGTCGCGGCGACAATTTGCTTGCGACGCTCGTCAAAACCTCGCAGCATGGCGCGCCGCACCATCCACCCGGTGACACCGGCGCTTGCCAGCGCCAGCGATATCGCCGTCATCCAGAATCCCAGCTCCATGGTGATGTCCTCCGGTTCAGATTCCGCTCGATTGCGGAATCGCTCCTGCCAGCGTAATCGCTGGCTCAGTGCAGCACACCCCTCTGGCGGCGTCGAGCGTGACACAAGTCGCGGCTGGCGTATCGGGAGGGGATCTCAGCCGTCGGCAGCTATCGAATGGGATACCCAATCACCCTGATGCCTGGTTCGCGTCCGAGATGATCAACGACTGGCGCAGCTCGCGCTCGGCCGACCACGCCTTCGATCGCGCCATAGCTGACAGCAGAGGAGTTCGCAAACTTGAAGTCGCAATTTGCGACATCAAGTTGGGGCGGTCGAAGGAAGCTGCCGCTGGCCTTCACCGAACATGGTGCCATCATGGCTGCGACCATCCTCAACAGCCCGCGCGCCGTGGAAGTCTCGGTCTATGTGGTGCGCGCCTTCGTGCGACTGAGGGAGCTGGCCGCAACGCATGGCGACTTGGCCAAGCGCCTCGACGAACTCGAGCAAAAGACCGAGGGCCTGGCTGATCTGCACGACACCTTCAGCCGCAACACCCGCAATCAGCTCAAGCAGGTGTTCGACGCTCTGCGCGAACTCATGGCGCCGCCCGATCCGCCCAAGCGGCCGATTGGGTTCGTCACGACGCAGGACAAGGGCAAGGGGGAAAAGGGCAAGGCCTGACACCAGGTGCCCGGACGGATAGGTGGCGAACACCTCGCTACCCGAGATCGAAATGGCCTCGGCTCCAATCATTGAAAATTGCGCGCCTCGTTCGCTTGGCGGCACCACTTCGATGCGATTGCCGACGATCAGATTCAGTTCAACTTTCGTGCCTCGGCGACGTTGATTCTGCCGTCGCCAGCCGGTCGAAATTCACGCGACGAATGGTTTCGCACCGCTGATTC
>JBEBHW010000785.1:0-2054 GCA_040081145.1 Burkholderiaceae bacterium | reverse complement strand
GCCGAACCGGCGTCGCGAGCAGGTTTTCCATCGTGCCGCGCTCGCGCTCGCGCGTCATCGCCAGGCCCGTGAGCATGACCATCGTCATCGTCAGGATCGTGCCGATGAGGCCGGGAACGATGTTGTAGCGCGACAGGCCTTCGGGGTTGTAGCGGCGGTGCACGCGCAACTCGTATGGTGGTGCGCCGGCCAGCAGCGGCGCGAGTGCGCCGGTCAGGTCGCGCGCGAGCGCCGTGTTCGCCACTTGGCCGAGCGCGGCGATCGCGTTACCCGAGGCCGAAGGGTCGGTTGCGTCGACGGCAACGAGCACGGCAGGTCTCTCGCCGCGGATCACGCGCTTCGAAAAGTCGTTCGGGATGACGATCATGAACTGCACTTCGCCGGACTCGACGAGCGCTTCGCCTTGCGCTTCGCTGGCGGCCAGGTGCGTGATGCGAAAGTAGCCCGTGTTCTGCAACGCCGCGGACAGACTGCGCGCGAGCGGCCCGGTGTCGCTGCTCACGATCGCCGTGGGCAGGCCCTTCGGATCGGTGTTGATCGCGTAGCCGAACAGCACGAGTTGCAGCACCGGAACGCCGATCGCCATCGCGAACGTCATGCGGTCGCGCAACATCTGCTGGAATTCCTTGATGAAGACGGCAAGCAGGCGCTGCAGCGAAAAGCCGTTCATCGCGCACCCGCCTTGCCCGCAGCCGGGGCGAAATTGTCTTTGGCGGTGGCGATGAGGCTGATGAACACGTCTTCGAGATTCGCGTCGGTGCGCGACCACGTCAGCGCGGAGTTGTCACGCCATGGGGCGACTGCCGCGTCGAGCCGCACTTCGTCCTGACCGGCAATGTGCAGCGCATTGCCGAACGCGGCAACGCTGAGCACACCGGGCGCGGCCTTGAGCGGGTCCACCAGCGCGTGCAGGTCAGCCCCCTGCACGGCCCACACTTTCAGCGCCACGCCGGCGATGATCTGCGCCTCGGTGCCGCGCGCGAGCAGCTTGCCGTAGGCGATGTAGATCAGCTCGTGGCAGCGCTCGGCTTCGTCCATGTAATGCGTCGAGACGAGCACCGTGATGCCCTGCGCGGCCAAGGCGTGGATCTGGTCCCAGAAGTCGCGCCGCGCTTTCGGGTCGACACCCGCCGTGGGCTCGTCGAGCAGCAACAGGCGCGGCTCGTGCATCAGGCAAGCAGCGAGCGCCAGGCGCTGCTTCCAGCCGCCCGAGAGCGACCCGGCGAGCTGCTTCTGGCGCTCGGTGAGGCCCAGACGCTCCAGCGTTCGGTCCACTGCAGCGCGGCGTTGTGGAAGCTGATACAGGCGTGCGATGAAATCCAGGTTCTCGCGGATCGACAAGTCTTCGTAGAGGCCGAACTTCTGCGTCATGTAGCCGACTTCGCGGCGGATCTGGTCGGTGTGCGTTCCCAAGGGCATTCCCAGGCACGTTCCTTCGCCCGCATCGGGCTTCAGCAGTCCGCACAACATTCGCATCGTCGTCGTCTTGCCGCTGCCGTTGGGGCCGAGGAAGCCGCAGATGCGCCCGCGCTGCACGCGCAAGCTCACGTCGTCGACGACGGCGCGACCGTCGTAGCGTTTCGTCAGGCCGCGCACGTCGATCGCCCAATCGCCGTCGGGCGACGCGGCGCCGAGCGGCGCGGCGTCGCTCATCGCGCAGCCGCCGCTGCTGCTGCGACCGCACGCCGCACGTCGACTGGCTGCCCCGGCCTCAGGCGCGTGCTGTCTTTCGCATCGGGCCGGGCTTCGACCATGAACACGAGGCGCGCGCGCTGTGAATTCGAGTAGATCACCGGCGGCGTGTATTCTGGCTGCGTGGCGATGAAGTCGATTCGCGCGGCGATGGGCGCGCCGCAGCCGTCGCAGGACACGCTGACGCTCTGGCCCACGGCAACACCGGCGAGTTCGGACTCGGGGACGAAGAAGCGCGCCTTCGTCGCCCCCGGCGGCAGCAGCGCGAGCACCGGCTGCCCGGCGCCGACCCATTCGCCGACGCGAAAGAACGTTTCGCTGATCCGTGCGTCGGCGGGTGCGCTTTGGCGCATTTGCTGCTC
>JBEBHW010000093.1:0-9404 GCA_040081145.1 Burkholderiaceae bacterium | reverse complement strand
CGCGACGAGGCGCTGCGGTCGTCGCTGCGGTCGCGCACGCCGTTCCACGCAGCGAAGGCGTCGCGCTTGGGCTCGGTCAGCGTGTACTGGGCGGCGTTTGAGCGGTCGATCCAGAATTCAGCGCGCTGCCCGCTGTTCACGGTCAGCGCACTGCCCGGCCCCTCATAAATCGCTGAGCCGCTGTTGACGGTGAGGTGGCTCGTGTCGTCGATTCGGTCGACCCGGTAACGGCCCGGGCGCAGCGCGCGAAAACGTCCCTCGTCGGTGCGCACTTCGAATTCTTCGACCGCCTCGCGGTTGCGCAGCCGTGCCGTCATCGAGCCGTTGTGCAACTCCAGTTCGATGCGCGAGTCGTCGATGCGCAACACCTCGAGTTCGGTTCCCGAGTCAAGCCGCACGGTCGTCGAGCCGATGCGCAACTCGGCGCGCGCCGCGCCTTCCGTGGCGAGGCGGTCACCGCCGGTGATCGGGCGATTGCGCACCGCCTCCAGCCACTCGCCGGCGCTGGGGCTGTACAGCCAGACCTGCCCCGTCATCTCGGAGATTCGGCCCACGCGGCCAGGCGGATCGACTTCGCCCTCTGCGGCAGGCCTGTCCTGCGCGCCTGCGGCGCCGACCAGCACGGCAAAAATCAGCCCGGCGAATACCTTAACGCACGTCGCGCCAGAGGGCTTGTGTGACTCACTTGCGTTGTTCATGGTGCGATTCCTCTCATGAACCGTCTAAGGCCGCTTCGAGCGACGACGTGTCGGCCCGGGATTGCGCCTTCGAAAGCAACGCTGCAGCGTCGCGTCGCGCCGACCCGGAACGCCTCGTGCCAGGCAGATTTACATTGAGAAACACTCCCAATGACGACCGGCGCGGCGCTGCGACTTTAGTCGTCTGCGTTCGGGTCGGAGTCGGGAAACAGCACGCTGGTAAAGCCAAAGCGGCTGAAATCGCGAATTCTCATCGGATACAGGATTCCCGCAAGGTGGTCGCATTCATGCTGCACGACGCGTGCATGGAAGCCTTCGGCCTCGCGCTCGATGCGCTTGCCGTGTGCATCGAATCCCGAGTAGCGAATTCGAGCAAGCCGCGGCACCACGCCGCGCAAGCCGGGAACCGACAGGCAACCTTCCCAGCCCTCTTCTTCTTCCGCAGTGCCCAAGGCTTCGATGTGCGGATTGATGAGCACGGTTTCCGGAACCGGCGGCGCGTCGGGGTAGCGCTGGTTCTGCGCGAAGCCGAAGATCACGACGCACAGCTCGACGCCGATTTGCGGTGCCGCCAACCCCGCACCTTGCGCAGCGCGCATCGTCTCGAACATGTCGTCGATCAGCGCGTGCAGCGCGTCGGTGTTGAACGCCTGCACCGGTTGCGCGACGCGCAGCAGGCGCGGGTCGCCCATCTTGAGGATTTCGCGGGCCGTCATGACGCAAGCGCGGCGAACGCCGCAATGACTTCGGCCGGCGCCTGCACGAGTTCGATGAGCACGCCTTCGCCGCTGTGCGGGAATTCGTCGTTGCCCTTGGGGTGCATGAAACAGATGTCGTGGCCGGCAGCACCCTTGCGGATGCCCCCGGGCGCGAAGCGCACGCCACTCGCAGTCAACCACTGCACGGCGCGGGGCAAATCGTCGATCCACAGGCCCACGTGATTCAGCGGCGTCGTGTGCACGCTGGGCTTCTTGTCGATGTCCAGCGGCTGCATCAGATCGACTTCCACCTTGAACGGACCCGCCCCCAGGCTGCAAATGTCTTCGTCGACGTTCTCACGCTCGGAGCGAAACGTGCTGACCGGCTGCAGGCCGAGTTTATCGACCCAGAGCGCGCGCAAACGCTCTTTGCTCGCGCCGCCGACGGCGATTTGCTGGATGCCCAGCACTTTGAAGGGACGCGGGCTCATGGGTTGGAAGCCCGGCTTGCGCGGGCCGAGCGCCGGGCCGCCCCAAGCCGGCCCGCATCCCCGTGGGGGATCGGCGAATGTATCCATTCGACGAGGGGTCCACACTGCTTCATTGAAGCTCCATGATGATCTGATCGACGGACAAGCTTTCACCCTTGTCCGCGGCGATCCGCGCCACCACGCCGTCTTGCTGCGCGACCAGGATGTTTTCCATTTTCATCGCTTCGATGACAGCAAGTTTTTCACCTGCACGAACCGCCTGACCGGCCTTCACGGCAACGTCCACCAGCAGGCCTGGCATCGGCGAGAGCAAAAATCGGGACAGATCGGGCGGCGCCTTGATCGGCATCAAAGCCTGCAACTCGGCCGCGCGCGCTGTGAGCACGCGCGCGTCGATCTGCATGCCGTTGTGCGTGATGCGAAAGTCCAAGCCGATCCGTTCGATTTGCGCGCTGAACGGCCGGCCGTCGAATTCACCGTGCACTGCGATGTCGCGCAGCGGGCCGTTGAACGTCAGCGTCGACGTCTTGGCGCCAAACCCGATGCGATACGCGTCGCCGCCGTTGCCGACCGTCACGGGAGTTTGCTGCCGCTGGCCGCTGCTCGCCTTGTGCACGATCACAAACGCCGCGCCGAGCTGCAATTCATGACCCGGCAGTTGCCCGGAAATGCGCGCAGCGCGTTCACGGCTGCGGCGGTGCGCAGCCGCGGCCAGGGCGAGCAGCAGGTGCGGGTCGTCCGCAGCGGCCAGCGCCGCCGAGAAACCGCTCGGATACTGCTCCGCAATAAAGCCCGTGTTGAACTCGCCTGCGGCAAACTTGGGGTGCGCGAGCAGCGCCGACTGGAACGCGATATTGCTCGAGATGCCGCGAATCACGAAGGCATTCAGCGCCTCGCGCATGCGCCGGATCGCGTCCGCGCGGTCGACCCCGTGCACGATGAGCTTGGCGATCATCGAGTCGTAGTGGATCGGGATTTCGCCGCCCTCCATCACGCCCGTGTCCACGCGCACGCCGAAGCCTGGCGGCGCGCTTTGTGCCGCACTCAGCGTCGGCGCCGGTGGCTGGTACTTGACGAGCCTGCCTGTGGAGGGCAAGAAGCCGCGCAGCGCGTCTTCGGCGTTGATGCGGCACTCCATCGCCCAACCACGCCGCGGGATATCGGCCTGAACAAAAGCGAGCCTTTCGCCTGCGGCGATTCGAATCATCTGCTCTACCAGATCCAGGCCCGTGATGCACTCCGTGACCGGGTGTTCAACCTGGAGCCGCGTATTCATCTCCAGAAAATAAAAGCTCTGGTCTGCGCCGACGACAAACTCCACCGTCCCAGCGCTTTGGTAGTTCACCGCCCGCGCCAAGGCCACCGCCTGCTCGCCCATCGCTTTGCGCGTGGCGTCGCTGATGAACGGCGACGGCGCTTCTTCAATCACCTTCTGGTGGCGCCGCTGGATCGAGCACTCGCGCTCGTGCAGGTAGACGCAACTGCCGTGCGCGTCGCCCAACACCTGAATTTCGATGTGGCGCGGCTCCTCGACGAACTTTTCGATGAAGACCCGGTCGTCGCCGAAACTCGCCCGCGCGTCGTTGCGACACGCGCTGAAGCCCTCGATCGTCTGACGCTCGTCGTGCGCGACGCGCAAGCCCTTGCCGCCGCCGCCGGCGCTGGCCTTGATCATCACCGGGTAGCCGATGCGCTTGGCGATCTGCACCGCCTCCTCAGGCGTCTCGATCGCTGCGTTGTGGCCAGGGATCGTATTCACCTTCGCGGCGGCAGCAAGCTTCTTCGACGCGATCTTGTCGCCCATCGACGCAATCGACGCGTGTTTGGGGCCGATGAACACAATGCCTTGCTCTTCGACACGGCGGGCGAATTCTTCGTTTTCGCTCAGGAACCCGTAGCCCGGGTGCACCGCTTGCGCGCCGCTTTTTTTGCAGGCAGCGATGATCTTGTCGATCGACAGATAGGACTCGCGGCTCGGCGCGGCGCCGATGAACACCGCCTCGTCGGCAAGCTCGACGTGCAGCGCATCTCGGTCTGCTTCCGAGTAAACCGCAACGCTCGCGATCCCCATCTTGCGCGCCGTCTTGATGACGCGGCAGGCGATCTCCCCCCGATTGGCAATCAGAATCTTCGTGAACATGACTCCGCCTTACAGAGGGATGTTGCCGTGCTTGCGCCACGGATTTTCGATTTTCTTGTTGGACAGCATCGCCAGCGACCGGCAAATGCGCCGGCGCGTCTCGTGCGGCTGAATCACGTCGTCGATGTAGCCGCGTGCACCGGCAACAAAGGGGTTGGCGAATTGCGCCTTGTACGCGGCCTCGCGCGCCGCGAGTTTGACCGGGTCGCCCTTGTCTTCGCGAAAAATGATCTCCACCGCACCCTTCGCGCCCATCACCGCGATCTCGGCGTTCGGCCAGGCAAAGTTGACGTCGCCGCGCAAGTGCTTGGAACTCATCACGTCGTACGCGCCGCCGTAGGCCTTGCGCGTGATCACGGTGATCTTGGGCACGGTGCACTCGGCGTAGGCGTAGAGCAACTTCGCGCCATGTTTGATGATGCCGCCGAATTCCTGGGCCGTTCCCGGCATGAAGCCGGGAACGTCGACAAAGGTGACGACGGGAATGTTGAACGCGTCGCAGAAGCGCACGAAGCGCGCCGCCTTGATGCTGCTCCTTATGTCGAGGCAGCCGGCAAGCACGAGCGGTTGGTTCGCGACGATGCCCACGCTCTGCCCTTCCATGCGCGCAAAACCGATGACAATGTTCTTGGCATAGTCTGGCTGCAACTCAAAGAACTCGGCGTCGTCGACGCTCTTGACGATCAGCTCCTTCATGTCATAGGGCTTGTTCGGGTTCTCCGGAATCAACGTATCGAGCGACATGTCCTTGCGCTCGGCGGGATCGTCGCCGCGGCGCACCGGCGCCTTTTCGCGGTTGTTCGGCGGCAGGTAGTTGAACAGGCGGCGCAGCATCAGCAGCGCATCGACGTCGTTTTCGAACGCCAGGTCCGCAACGCCGCTCTTCGTCGTGTGCGTGATCGCGCCGCCCAGGTCTTCGGCGCTGACCTCCTCGTGCGTCACCGTCTTCACGACTTCGGGGCCGGTGACGAACATGTAGGAGCTGTCTTTCACCATGAAGATGAAATCCGTCATCGCGGGCGAGTACACGGCGCCGCCGGCACAAGGCCCCATCACCATGCTGATTTGCGGAACCACGCCCGAGGCCATGACGTTGCGCTGGAAGACTTCGGCGTAGCCGCCAAGCGACGCCACGCCTTCCTGAATGCGCGCGCCGCCCGAATCGTTCAGGCCGATGACGGGCGCGCCGACCTTCATCGCCTGGTCCATGACCTTGCAGATCTTCTCGGCGTGCGCTTCCGACAAGGCGCCGCCGAACACCGTGAAGTCCTGGCTGAAGACGAACACCAGGCGCCCGTTGATCATGCCGTAGCCGGTGACGACGCCGTCGCCCGGAATCTTCTGCTGTTCCATGCCGAAGTCGGCGCAGCGGTGTTCGACGAACATGTCCCACTCTTCGAACGTGTCTTCGTCGAGCAGCAATTCCAGGCGCTCGCGCGCCGTGAGTTTGCCTTTGCCGTGTTGCGCGGCGATGCGTTTTTCGCCGCCGCCCAGGCGTGCTCGGGCACGTTTGGCTTCAAGTTGCGCAATGATGTCGTGCATGGGTTCTCGTGAGGTCAACGAATGGGGGGTTGGTACAGGTCGAGCAGGGCCCGCGCCGCGGCGGACGGGGCGACACGCTGGGCCGCAACGTCGCGCAGTGTCTGCGGCAAGGCCTCGCGCACGGCAGGGTTCTCTTTGAATTCGGCTTGAAGGCGGGCGTGCACGATGTCCCACATCCACGCCAGGGCCTGCTCGCGGCGCCGCGTGGCGAATTCGCCGTCGGCTTCGCGTTTCGCGCGCAGTTCGCCGATCGTCGCCCAGAAGGCCGGCACACCTTCGCCCGTGAGCGCACTCAACAGCATCACAGGCCTGGGCGAGTGCTCGGCGCCGTGCGTTGCTTTGCCGTGGAATTGGAACAGGCGCAGTGCGCTCGTGATCTGTGCCTGGGCGCGAGTCGCCGCGGCGGGGTCCAGGTCGGCCTTGTTGATGAGCACCTGGTCGGCGAGTTCCATTACGCCTTTCTTGATGGCCTGCAAGTCGTCGCCGGCGTTGGGCAGTTGCATGAGAACGAAGATGTCCGTCATGCTCGCCACCGCGGCCTCGCTCTGGCCCACGCCGACGGTTTCGACGATGATCACGTCGTACCCCGCCGCTTCGCACACCAGCATCGCCTCGCGCGTTTTTTCCGCAACTCCGCCCAGCGTTCCCGACGCGGGGCTCGGGCGAATGTAGGCGGCATCGCGCACCGACAAGCGTTCCATGCGCGTCTTGTCGCCCAGGATGGAGCCGCCCGAAATGCTCGACGACGGGTCGACGGCGAGCACGGCGACGCGGTTTCCCGCGTCGATCAGGAACAAGCCCAGCGCCTCGATGAATGTCGACTTGCCCACTCCCGGCACGCCGGTAATCCCCAGACGCAGCGACTTTGCAGTGAACGGAAGCAAGGCGCCCAGCAAGGCATCGGCACGCAAGCGATGGTCGGCGCGTGTCGATTCGAGCAGCGTGATGGCTTTGGCGAGCGCGCGCCGTTCGCCGCGGCGCACGCCGTCGTACAAGGCCTGATCGGATGTCTGCAAGGTCACGCGCTGTGGCAGGTGATTTCGGGCGGCGCCTGATGTCTCTCAACCTCAGCCCTTGGCGAGGTTCGCCTTGATCTGCTCGAGTACGTCTTTGGCGCTCGCCGGAATCGGCGTTCCCGGGCCGTAGATGCCCTTCACCCCCGCCGCATAGAGAAACTCATAGTCCTGGCGCGGAACCACGCCGCCCACAAAAACGATGATCTCGCCCGCCCCTTGGTCGCGCAAGGACTGCACGATTGCCGGAACGAGAGTCTTGTGGCCTGCGGCGAGCGTGCTCACGCCCACCGCGTGCACGTCGTTTTCGATCGCCTGGCGCGCACATTCCTCGGGCGTCTGGAACAGCGGGCCAATGTCGACGTCAAAGCCAAGGTCGGCGAACGCCGTCGCGACCACCTTGGCACCGCGGTCATGGCCGTCCTGGCCGAGCTTGGCAATCAGCACGCGCGGCCGGCGCCCCTGCCCCGTCGCGAATTCCGCGATCTCGCCCTTGAGTTGCTCCCAACCTTGTGCGCTGTCGTACGCTGCTGCATACACCCCGGTCACCTTTTGCGTATCGGCACGATGCCGTCCCCATGCCTTCTCCAACGCGTCGGACACCTCGCCCACCGACGCGCGGGCGCGCATCGCGTCGATCGCCAGGTGCAGCAGGTTGTTGCCATCCCCCGACGCAAGACCCTCGCCGCGCGCGCTCGCCGTCAGCGCATCGAGCGCCGCGCCGACCGCTCTTGCATCGCGTGCGGCGCGAAGCTCCTGCAAGCGAGCGATCTGGCTGTCGCGAACCGCGTGATTGTCGATGTCGCGGAACTCGATCGGATCTTCCTGCGCCAGCCGGTACTTGTTGACGCCGACGATCACGTCCTGACCCGAGTCGATGCGCGCCTGCTTTTGCGCGGCGCTGGCCTCGATGCGCAACTTGGCCCAGCCGCTGGCGACGCATTTCACCATGCCGCCCTGAGCGTCGACTTCTTCGATGATCGCCCAGGCCTTGTCGGCCATGTCCTGCGTCAGCTTCTCCATCATGTAGCTGCCGGCCCAGGGGTCGACGACGGCGCCGATGTGCGTCTCCTCTTGAATGATCAGCTGCGTATTGCGTGCGATTCGCGCGCTGAACTCGCTGGGCAGCGCGATCGCTTCGTCCAGCGCGTTGGTGTGCAGGCTTTGCGTGCCGCCGAACACCGCGGCCATCGCTTCGATCGTCGTGCGCACGACGTTGTTGTACGGGTCCTGTTCGGTGAGGCTCCAACCCGAGGTCTGGCAATGCGTGCGCAGCATCAGGCTCTTCGGATTTTTTGCGCCAAAGCCGTTCATGATGCGCCACCACAGCAGCCGCGCCGCGCGCATCTTCGCGACTTCGAGATAGAAGTTCATGCCGATCGCCCAGAAGAAGCTCAGGCGCGGCGCGAAGTCATCGACGGAGAGTCCCTTCGCCAGGGCGGTCTTCACATACGCCTTGCCGTCGGCGAGCGTGAAGGCGAGCTCCAGCGCCTGAGTCGCGCCGGCCTCCTGCATGTGATAACCCGAGATTGAAATCGAATTGAAACGCGGCATGCGCCGCGACGTGTAGTCGATGATGTCGCCGACGATTCGCATCGACGGCTCGGGCGGGTAGATGTAGGTGTTGCGAACCATGAACTCCTTGAGGATGTCGTTCTGGATCGTCCCACTCAGGAGCTCCTGCGCCACGCCTTGCTCTTCTGCCGCGACGACGTAGGCCGCGAGCACCGGCAGCACAGCGCCGTTCATCGTCATCGACACCGACACCTGGTCCAGCGGAATGGCGTCGAACAGGATCTTCATGTCTTCGACGCTGTCGCTGTGGAAAAACCGGCGTACTGGCGGATCGTCCAGGGCCGCACGGCGTACATCGTCGCCTGCGGCCCGCGCACGAAGGGCGCGAAGCCGGGCAGCGTGTCGGTATGCGCCAGACCCTGCAAGTCAGCCGCCGTGTAGAGCGCCTTGACGGCTATGCCTTCCGGGGTGATCCAGGTCAACGCGTCGAGCGAGCCTCTTGGCGCCGATTTGGCCGCGGCCCGCTGCCATTCCGCCAAGGAGGGAGTGGGGGGCGCACTGAGTGGATCGGGCATCGGGGTCCTTCGTGGCGGGCGGGTTCGGAGGCGAGGAACGCGTTTCGATTTCAGCCGCACGTCCGTAATTCAAAATTGCATTATATTCTCGCGCATGGTCACCCCCGTCGTCAAACCGCGCCTGGCCTCCGCCGTCCGAAGGGTTCTGAAATCCGGCCTGCCCGAAGCGGCGCTCTATCAGACGGTTGCCGAACATTTGCGCAAGCGAATTCTGGGGCATCAGCTCGGCCCAGGGAGCTGGATCGACGAGCAGGCCTTGTGCGCCGAACTCGGCATCAGCCGCACCCCACTTCGCGAGGCCTTGAAGGTGCTCGCCAGCGAAGGCTTGGTGACCATGAAACTGCGCCGCGGCGCCTACGTGACCGAGGTCTCGGCGCGCGACCTCACCGAGGTATTCCACTTGCTCGCCTTGTTGGAGGGCGACGCCGCGGCGACGGTGGCACGCGACGCATCGGCCGAGCAACTCGCCGAGCTGGAGGGCTTGCACCGGGAACTTGAGGCGAGCACCGACGACCGCGACCGCTTCTTCGCCGCCAACGAAACCTTTCACCTGCACCTGCTGGACCTCGCCGACAACCGCTGGGGCAAACAGGTCGCCTCCGACCTGCGCAAAGTGATGAAACTGAGTCGTCACCATTCCTTGTTCAAGCAAGGCCGGGTCGAGGCGTCGTTGCTCGAGCATCGGAACATCCTGGCCGCGTTGCTGGCGCGCGATCCAAAGCGGGCGCAGCG
>JBEBHW010000784.1:0-2059 GCA_040081145.1 Burkholderiaceae bacterium | reverse complement strand
CTGCAGGCTGACTACCTGGCCATCGCGCCGTTGGGCGCGTGGGTGCAAGGCCATGCGGACATTCTGAAAGTGACGCGCTCGCTCGTGTTCTCGCAGGGCTTGGTGCAGGCCGACGGCGTGACCATCCTGCGTGCCAGCGGCGTGTTCCGGCGCGGGCCGCTGCTGCCCGATACGGCGAGCGACAGCGGCTTGTTCCTGCCCGGCATGCCGTCAACCCCAACCTGAGGACTGCGATGGACTTTGCACTCAGCGACGACCACCGCGCGATCCGCGAAGGCGTGAGCGCCGTGGTGCGCTCCTTCGGCGACGACTACTGGCTCGCACGCGACGACGACGGCGAGTTCCCGCGCGAATTTCACGGCGCGATGGCGAGCGCCGGCTGGCTGGGAATCACGATGCCCGCCGATTACGGCGGCGCGGGCCTGGGTGTCACCGAAGCCGCGATCATGATGCACGAGGTGGCGAGCCACGGCGGCGGCATGGCGGCGGCGTCCACTGTGCACATCAATTTGTTCGGCCCGCATCCCATTCTTGTGTTCGGTACCCCTGAGCAGCGCCAACGCTGGTTGCCGGCACTCGTGGAGGGCAAGGACCAATGCGCGTTCGGCTTCACCGAACCCGACGCCGGCCTGAACACCGCGGCGATCAAAACCTTCGCGCAAAGGGTTCCCGGTGGCTACAAGGTGCAGGGGCAGAAGGTCTGGACGAGCACCGCGCAAGTGGCGAACAAGATCATGTTGCTGACGCGCACGACGAAGTTGGAAGACTGCGCGCGCCCGACCGACGGCATCACGATCTTCTACACCGACCTGGACCGCAGCAAGATCGACGTGCACCGCATCCCGAAGATGGGGCGCAAGGCGGTGGACAGCAACGCGATCTTCATCGACAGCCTGTTCATTCCCGAGGCCGACCGCATCGGCGAAGAGGGCAAGGGCTTTTCCTACATCCTGCACAGCCTGAACCCGGAGCGCTTGCTGGTGGCCGCCGAGGCCATCGCGATAGGCCAGGACGCACTGCGCCGTGCCGCGAAGTACGCGCGCGAGCGCATCGTGTTCAACCGGCCGATCGGGCAGAACCAGGGCATCCAGCACCCGCTCGCGGAACGCTGGATGGCACTCGAAGCGGCGTGGCAGATGACACTGAAGGGCGCGTGGCTGTACGACCAGAAACAGCCCTGCGGCGCCGAGGCCAACGCGGCCAAGTTCCTCGGCGCACGTGCGGGTTATGAGTCATGCCTGCAGGCGGTGCTGACGCATGGGGGCTTCGGCTACGCCAAGGAATACCACGTCGAGCGACTCCTGCGCGAGGTGACGATCACGCGCATCGCGCCGGTCACCGAACAACTCATTCTCTCGTTCATTGCCGAAAAGGTGCTGGACTTGCCGAAGTCCTACTGACGTCTACACCCAAGGAACCCACGTGTTCAAGCGCGATCTGTTCAACGAAGACCATGAGGCGTTTCGCAGCATGGTGCGGCGCTTCATCGAGAATGAAATCGCCCCGCACCACGAAGCGTGGGAGAACGCGGGCGCCGTGCCGCGCGAGCTGTGGTTGAAGGCCGGTGCGGCGGGCATGTTGTGCTGCACCGTGCCGGAGGCGTACGGCGGCAGCGGAGCCGACTACCTGTTCGACGTCGTCGTCTTCGAAGAGATGGCGCACTCGGGCTTCACCGGCCCGGGCTTCATGGTGCACTGCGACCTCGTCGCGACTTACATCGCGAGCTTCGGCAGCGAAGCGCAGAAGAAGCACTGGCTGCCCAAGATGGTTCGCGGCGAGGCAATCGGTGCCCTGGGCATGACCGAGCCGCACGCCGGCTCGGACCTGAAAGCGATCCGCACGAAGGCGGTGCGTGACGGCGACGATTACGTCATCAACGGCCAGAAAGTCTTCATCTCGAATGGCCAACTCTGCGACGTGATCGTTCTTGCCACGAAGACTGACAGCCAAGCCGGCGCCAAAGGCGTGACGCTGTTTCTCGTCGACACGCACCTGGCGGGGTTTCGCCGCGGCAAGAACCTGCACAAGCTCGGCATGAAGGCGCAGGACACGTCCGAGC
>JBEBHW010000092.1:0-9410 GCA_040081145.1 Burkholderiaceae bacterium | reverse complement strand
CCCGACGTGATCGTGAACGCCGCCGCGCACACAGCGGTCGACAAATGCGAAAGCGAACCGGACCTCGCGCGCGCCATCAACGCCACTGGTCCGGCCGTGCTCGCCCGCGAAGCCGCAGCGCGCGGCGCCTGGCTCGTGCACTACAGCACCGACTACGTTTTTGACGGCAGCGGCAGCAAGCCCTGGCGCGAAGACGACCCCACGGGCCCGCTCAACGTCTACGGGCAGACCAAGCTAGCAGGCGAAGTCGCGATTCGCGCCAGCGGCTGCGAGCACCTCATCTTGCGCACCAGCTGGGTCTATGCGGCGCGGGGCGGCAATTTCGCGAAAACGATGCTCAAACTCGCGCAAGAGCGTGAGCGATTGACGGTCATCGACGATCAGATTGGGGCGCCCACCGGGGCGGATCTGCTGGCGGACGTCACAGCGCATGCCGTGCGCGCGGTCGTCGGCAACGCTGGTCTCGGTGGCACGTACCACGCAGTAGCCAGTGGTGAGACCAGTTGGCACGGCTATGCGACGACGCTGATCGAATCCGCGCGTTTGCTCGGATTGCCGATCAAAGTGCGCCGCGAAGCCATTGAAGCCGTTCCGACCAGCGCGTTTCCGACCCCTGCGCGCCGGCCGCACAATTCGCGCCTCAACACCCAGAAACTGCACGATGCGTTCGGCCTCGTCCTGCCGCCATGGCAGACCGGCGTCACCCGACTGATCCACGCATTGCACGCATGAACCGAAAAGGAATCATCCTCGCCGGCGGCTCCGGCACCCGGCTGCACCCCGCCACGCTGGCGATGAGCAAGCAGCTCCTGCCGGTGTACGACAAGCCGATGGTGTACTACCCGCTCTGCACGCTGATGCTTGCGGGAATTCGCGACATCCTCGTCATCAGCACGCCCCAAGACACCCCACGCTTCGAGGCGTTGCTCGGCAGCGGTGCGCAATGGGGCGTGAACCTCAGCTACTGCGTGCAGCCCAGCCCCGACGGATTGGCGCAGGCGTTCATTCTCGGTAAGAAGCACGTCGACCGCCAACCCAGCGCACTCGTGCTGGGCGACAACATCTTCTACGGCCACGACCTGCAAGGCCTGCTGCACACGGCATCGAGCCGCAGCACGGGTGCATCGGTCTTCGCGTACCACGTGAACGACCCCGAACGCTATGGCGTCGTGGCGTTCGGTGCCGACAAGTGCGCCGTCAGCATCGAAGAGAAGCCCAAGGCGCCGAAAAGCAATTACGCCGTCACGGGCCTCTACTTCTACGACGAGCAGGTCTGCGACATCGCCGCGCGCATCAAGCCGTCGGCGCGCGGCGAACTCGAGATCACCGAGGTGAATGCTCTGTACCTGGCGCAGCGCCAACTGAACGTTGAGATCATGGGCCGCGGATATGCGTGGCTCGATACCGGCACGCACGACAGCCTGTTAGAGGCCAGCCAGTTCATCGCAACGCTGGAAAAGCGCCAGGGGCTGAAGGTGGCGTGCCCGGAGGAAATTGCCTATCGCTCGGGCTGGATCGGTGCCGCCCAGCTCGAGGCACTGGCCCAACCCATGCGCAAGAACGGCTACGGGCAGTACCTGCTGCAGGTGCTCAAGGGTGGGGTGTACTGATGAAGGTCACGACCACGGCGATCCCCGGCGTGCTGATCCTCGAGCCCAAGGTGTTCGGGGATGAGCGTGGGTTCTTCATGGAGAGCTTCAACCAGAGGGCTTTCAACGCTGCAGTCGGACATGAAGTGACCTTCGTGCAGGACAACCATTCGCGCTCGGCCAAAGGCGTGCTGCGCGGCCTGCACTACCAGCGTGCACCGCATGCGCAGGGCAAACTGGTGCGCGTCACTCACGGTTCTGTATTCGATGTGGTTGTGGACATCCGCCAGGACAGCTCGACCTACGGAAAATGGGTGGGCATCGAGCTGAGTGCGGAGAGCCACCGCCAAGTCTGGGTGCCCCCTGGAATGGCGCATGGATTCCTTGTCACCAGCTCGAGCGCCGACTTCCTCTACAAGACCACTGAGTACTACGCGCAGCACGCGGAAAGCTGCATCTTGTGGGCCGACCCGGCATTGGCGATTGCCTGGCCCGATGTGGGAACGACGCCTGTGCTGGCTGCCAAGGACGCTGCAGCGCCGCCCTTCGCGGGAACATGATCAGCGCCCCGCACATTGACGCCAGACAGACCCCGCGCCTGGCGCGACTGCAGGCCATCTTCGATGCGAAGCACCGGCTCGCCCGAGCGCTGGCCGGACGCGCGCTCGCTGCGTTTGGCCCCGGCTGGGCGGCGGACTTCGAAGAGGTGCTCTCTACGCTCTGCCCGGACGACATGTCACTCGAGGCGGCGGCCAAGGGTTACTCAGCTTTTGCGTTCGATTCGATGCGCCGGCAGAAGACGTTCGAGGTGACGCGCGAGTACCCAAACAAAACCTACGCTGAGGCCGCCGGCGAGGTCTACTTCAACGACGAGCACATGAGCCGGGAGTATCTGCCCGGCCTGCTGCTGTCGCACTTCCTGTGGCTGCACCATTACCGCCAGATCCAGTTCTTCGACACCGCCTTCGTCGGCGCGATGCGCGCGAGTTCCGCGCAGCACTTTGCCGAGGTGGGTGTCGGCACGGCGGTCTACTCGCGGCGCATCCTCTCCCGCTTGCCGGGCAGCACGGGGGCTGGGTACGACATCAGCCCGTCCTCGTGCCGCTTCGCGCGGCAGCACGTCGAGGCCGCAGGCGCCCTGACCCGCTACGCCATGCACGAGCAAGACGTCGTCGCCCAGCCGATCGTGCCGGTGCCGTGGTTGGTTTGCGTGGAGGTCCTCGAGCACCTGGAGCAGCCAGTGACCTTCCTCGCTGCTCTGCGCAAGGGGCTGGCGCCGGGCGGCAAGGCGTTCATCACCGCAGCGCTCAATGCGGCCCATGCCGACCACATCTACCTGTACCGCAACGCCGAGGAAGTCTGGCAGCACCTGAGCGCCGCCGGCTTCACGCTGGAGCAGTCCTTCCTGGCAGCCGCCTACCCGCCGCCCGCCCAGGGTGTGCCTGTGCCACTCGCCGCGGCATTCGTCGTCGCCTGAAGCGCATGGACGCGGCTTCCAACATTCCCACCCTGACCGGGCAGTTCGTCAACCTGCGGCCGCTGACGGTTGGCGATGCGGAACTCACGTTCGCCTGGCGCCGCAGCGCACGTGCCGTCTTGCTGAACCAGGGCGCGCAGACGGCCGAGCAGCAGCGAAGTTGGATCGCCAAACGACCCGCCAGCGAGTACAACTTCGTCATCGAGACCAAGCGGCAGCAGCCGATCGGCATGTTGTCGCTCACGGGGATAGACCCGGTCAACCGCGTCGGGGAGCCTGGGCGCTTCCTCATCGGCGACGAGGAGGCGGCCAAAGGCTTGCCCGCTGCCGCGGAGGCGATGAAATTGTTGTACGAACTCGCCTTCGACAGCTTGAAGCTGCGGCGCGTCTGGGGCGTGGTGGCCTCGGACAACCGCCGCATGATCAAATGGCAAATCTACCTCGGGATGACCCAGGAGGGCCGCCTTCGCCAGCACCTGCGGATCAACGGCAGCCTTCAGGATGCCGTCGTCTTCGGGTTGCTCGACAGCGAGTACCGGAGCGTGACCGCGCCCCGGCTCGAGTCCCTCATCGCCGCCGCGAGACTGCCCGTGGCGCCAACCTACCAGCCGGAGTAAGTACATGGACAGCAAAGCTGCCGTCATCGAGATCATCTACCGCGCGCTTCGCAGCCTCAACGACGAACTCGACGAGGACCGGCGCGTCGCCCTCGCCCCCGACACGAGGCTGTTCGGACCCGAGGCCTCGCTCGATTCGCTGTCGCTGGTCTCGGTGATCGTCGACGTGGAGTCGGCCGTCGCCGATGAACTCGGCCGTTCGATCAGCCTGACCGACGACAAGGCGATGAGCCAGGAGGTCTCGCCTTTTTCCAATGTGACGACGCTGGCGAACTACATCGTCGTGCAGCTCGCCGAGTCCTGAGACCGGCGGTCGCCAACGTGAGCAAGTACGCCTCAAAGAACGTTCTCGTCACCGGCAGCAGCCGGGGCGTGGGGGAAATTCTTACGGAGCACTTCCTCGCCGAGGGCGCCACCGTGATCGGTGTCGCACGCGGGCCGGCTTCGCGCCAGCACGAACGCTACCAGCACCACCAAGCCAACATCGCCGAACCCGCCGAGGTGCAGCGCCTGTTCGCGACCCTTCGCACCACGATGAAGACACTCGATATCGTCGTGAACAACGCCGCCGTTCTGACCTCCCAGTACGCGATGATCATGCCAGCCGGCGCCGCCAAGGCCATGGTCGACCTGAACCTGCTCGCTCCGTTCCTCGTGGCGCGCGAGGCGGCCAAGCTGATGCGCAAGGCAAAGTTCGGCCGCATCATCAACGTCAGTTCAATGGCAGTCAGTCTCGAACCCGAAGGCGACTCGGTCTACGCGGCATGCAAGGCCGGCCTGACGACGCTCTCCAACATCCTGGCCAAAGAGTTCGCCAGCTTCAACGTGACCTGCAATACGCTGGGCATTACCGCCATCGCCACCGACATGCTGCGGCAGTTGCCGCTTGAGAAGATCGATGCGGTGGTTGCTGCGCTGCCGATCCCGCGCTACGCGACTGCCGACGACATTCTGAACGTGGTCGACTTCTTTGCGTCCGAGCGCAGTTCCTACATCACGGCCCAGACGCTTTACCTGGGTGGAGTGCATTGACGTGACATCGAACAGCGACACGGCGCAGATCACGGGACCCGTGTGGACCGTCACCAACGGCATCTTCCCGTCGAACTGCTATCTCTGCGCCACCGAGATTCCCGGAGAGTGCTTCATCGTGGATCCTGGGTTGGACGCCACGCCGATCGAGGCTGCGCTCGCTCAGTACGGGCTGCGGCCTTGCGCTGTCCTGTGCACGCACGGACACTTCGATCACACCGGCAGCGCGGCCCATTTTCAGAACGTGCACAACTGCCCGGTGTATCTGCACCGGCGCGACGTCAAGACGCTGCGCTCGTCGAACTTTCTCCTGATGGCATTCAAAATTCCGACCCGCGTGAGCGCGCCCGAGATCACGGAGGTCGCCGACGACTTGCCCGAGGTGCGACTGGGCAGCCGGGTGGTTCGTTTCCACTCGGTGCCCGGCCACACGCCGGGCAGCTGCGTCCTGGAGTTCGGCCGCACCCTTTTCACCGGCGATACGGTGTACAGCCGGGGGGTCGGCCTTTCCAAGCTCCCGGGCGAGAACGCGGAGATGCTGCGCCGTTCGATCCAGTCCATCTGGAACCGCTTCCCGGACGATACCTTGGTGCGCCCCGGGCACGGAGAGGCGGCTGAATTGGGCTGGATCAAGTCCAACAACGCGGCCCTGCTGCGCTTCCTGCACGACGAGACCCACCCGATGGTGCAACCGTGAGCATCACGAAGACATCCGGTGTGGCCATCATCGGCGTGGGCCACCACCTGCCCGAGCACATCGAGACCAACGAGGAACTGTGCCGCGGCCTTGCCGTCACGCCGGATTGGATCGTCGAGAAGACCGGCATCCAGCGGCGCTACATCGCTGCGCCGGGCGATTCGGCCAGCCACTACGCTACCCGTGCCGCGACCCGGGCGCTCGCCATGGCCGGCATCGACGCTTCGCAGGTCGACATCATCATCGCCTGCACCTTCTCCGGCGACTACATCTTCCCGCCTCTGTCGGCCAAGCTCCACCACGAACTGGGCGCGAAAGGCGCCCAGGTCTTCGACCTGCAGGCGAACTGCGCCGGCATGGTGGCCGGCCTGACGGCGGCGTCCGACCGAATGTTCATGGACGACTCGATCCGCCACGCGCTGGTGGTCGGCGTTGAGCTGTGCTCGCGCTACGTCGACCGCAGCGACGTCAACACAGCCGTCTATCTCAGCGACGGCGCCGGAGCAGTGGTGCTTGGCCGCTGCGACCTTGAGCACGGCATCCAGGCCTCGGCATTCTTTACCGACAGCTCCAATTACGAATCCGTGCGCATGCGCGGCGGCGGTTCGAGTTTCCCGCTTCGCGGGCGCAGCTTCGACCCCACCATCGACTCGATGGAGATGAACGGCATCGCCACCTGGAAGCAAGCCATCACGCACATGCCTGCGGTCATTCGGCGCAGCTGCGAGAAGTCCGGCGTGAGCACCAAGGACGTCGACCTGTTCGTCTTCCACCAGGCGAACCTGCGGCTCATCGAATACATCGTGCGCAAGATGGGCGTCGGCCTGGAACGCACCCATACAAACGTGCAGGACATCGGCAATACCGGCTCTGCATCGATCGCCATTGCGCTAAGCGAAGCCGTGCAGAACAACCTCGTCAAGCCCGACAGCCTGCTGATGCTGGCCGGTGTGGGTGCCGGCTTCAATTTCGCCGCGAGCCTGTGGCGCTGGCTGCCCCGAACCCTGGAGACAGCGACATGACGGCCTTCCTCGATTTCGATGCACTGAAGGTCGGCGACTGCCGGCAACTCATCAAGACGATCACCGAAGACGACATCCGCAAGTTCGTCGAGCTGACCGGCGACGACAACCCCTTGCACGTGGACCGGAAGTTCGCGAACGAGACGGCCTTCAAGGACATCGTGGTGCACGGCATGCTCGGCGCGTCGTTTATCTCGACCGTCATCGGCACCAAGCTGCCCGGCCCGGGCGCGCTGTGGGTCAGCCAGACGCTGGACTTCCTGCTGCCGGTGCGACTGGGCGACCAGTTGACGGTGTTGTGCACCGTGCTCAAGATACACGAGCGAGACCGCCTGCTCGAACTCGAGACGCGCATCGTCAACCAGAACGGCCAGACTGTTCTGCAAGGCCATGGCAAGGTGAAGATGTTGGTGGCGTACGGCGCACAGGCGGCCCCCGCGGCGCCCCTGCAGCTCAGCAAGGTGGCCATCGTCACCGGCGGCGCCGGAGGCATCGGCGAAGCGATCTGCCGCCGCCTGGCGCGCGACGGCTACAGCATCGTGCTCAACTACCAAGCCAGCCGCCAGCAGGCCCAGCGCATCGTCGAGGAACTGCAGGCCGGCGCCGCCAAGGCGGTCGCGGTGCAGGCGGATGTCTCGACGGCCGAGGGCGTCGAGCAGCTCGTCACGCAGGCGAAGCGCCACTATGGCGAGATCGGCGTGCTGGTCAACAACGCGTCGCCGCGCATCCACCCGAAGGCGCTGGCTGACACCGAATGGGCCGACATCCAGCGCCACCTGGACGTCCAGCTCAAAGCCGCCTTCCTGCTGAGCAAGCTGTGCGCCGCGGACATGGCCGCGCGCGGCGCCGGGCGCATCGTCAACGTCACCTCGCAGGTGATCCAGGGCGTGCCCACGTTGCACTGGACCGGCTACGCCATGGCCAAGGCCGCGCTGGCCATGCTCTCGAAGAATCTTGCGACCGAACTCGGTCCGCGGGGCATCACGGTGAATTGCGTGGCGCCGGGCATGACTCAGACGCCGCTGATCGGCGACATCGCCGAGAAACACCAGCTGATCGTCGCGCGGCAGACGCCACTGCGCCGCCTCGCGCAGCCGGAGGACGTCGCGGCCGCCGTGGCTTACCTGGTTTCCGACGATGCCAAGTTCGTCACCGGCCACACGCTCGACGTGAACGGTGGGATGTCGATGTCATGAGCGGCACGGCCGACCTGCTGGCGTTGCTCGCGGCACCGGGAACCACGCTGACGAAGACCATGTCGGCAGTCGATGCGCTGGAGAAGAAGCGCGCACCGACCGACCAGGTCTCGCTGGGCGTCTCGTCCAACGTCAGCATGGACCTGGTCTCGCTGTACCTGCGCAAGCACGCGCTGCTGGCTGGCACCATGGCGCGAGTGCGCATCGGCAACCACGACGATCCGCTGGCCGATGTCGAGCAGTTCCGCCGGGAGGGCATCGATGAGATGCTGTACCTGCCATTCTTCGACAACCTGATGCCGGCCTTCGAGCAGCGCATCGAGCTGCTCTGCGCCGACGACATCGCCGCCAAGGAAGACGACCTGCGCGCACGGCTGCGCCTGGTCTTCGACAAGGCGCGCACGATGCGGCGCGTCTACCTGGGCAGCTTTCATCGCGTTTCCGCGTTCGTCGACACGGGCGAGCCCGACGCGGTGGACGGCGTGCTGCAGCGCTTCAACGCCTTGCTGCGAACAGAGGCCGCGTCGTTCCCGAACGTGCGCCTGATCGACACGGGTGCGATCGTGCAGGCGATCGGCACGCGCGCGGCGTTCGACGCACGCTTCTACCTGCGCAACACGGCTCCGTACGCGCCGCCCTTCCTCGACGAGTTGGCGCGGCGCGTCGTCACCAGCTCACGCGGTTTCGGCAGCTACTTCTACAAGGCCCTCGTGCTCGACTGCGACAACACGCTGTGGGGCGGCATCGTCGGCGAGGACCTGATCGACGGCATCAAGCTCGATCCGCACAGCTACCCCGGCCGCGTGTTCTGGCAGGCACAGCACGAGTTCCTCGCGCTGGAGAAGCAGGGTGTGCTGCTTTGCCTGTGCAGCAAGAATAACCCGCAGGACGTGGACGAGGTGCTCGAGAAGCACCCGAGCAGCGTGCTCAAGGCCGAGCAACTGGCACTGCGCAAGGTCAACTGGAATGACAAGGTCAGCAACCTGCAGGCCATCGCACAGGAGCTCAACATCGGCCTGGACAGCCTGATCTTCATCGACGACTCCGATTTCGAGTGCAATGCGGTGCGCGCCGCCCTGCCGATGGTGCGCGTCTTCCAGGTGCCGGCCACACTGACCGACTACCCGCGCATGCTGCGCGAGGTGCGCGAGCTGTTCCTTGCCGGTGGCGTGGCGGCGCAGAGCCGCTCGAAAACCGCGCAGTACCGGCAGCGCCAGCAGGCCGTTGAAGCCAGCGCGGCATTCGCGACGCACGCGGAGTACCTCGCCTCGCTGGACTTGCGCGTGGCGCTCGCGCGCGACGACACCGCCAGCCTGGCGCGCATCAGCGAGTTGACGCTGAAGTCGAACCAGTTCAACCTCACCACCTTACGGCAGTCGCCAACGGAGATCGAGGCTCGCATGGGCGACCCGTCAACCACGGTCTACTCGCTGAACGTGAGCGACCGTTTCGGACCGGCCGGCTTGACCGGAGTGGCGCTCGCGAGCTGGCACGGCGAATGTGCTCGCATCGACGCGTTCCTCATGAGCTGCCGCGTCATCGGCCGAGGCGTGGAGTTCTGCTTCTGGGGCGCGCTGGTCGACGACGCGCGCCGCCACGGCTGCAAGTTCATCGAGGCCGAGTACCGGCCCAGCGCAAAGAACGCCCAGGTGGCCGACTTCTACGAGCGCTTGGGCCTGCCCCTGGTCGCGCAGGACAACGGCGTCAAATGCTACCGCGTGCGACTCGACGCTTTCACGCCCCCCACCACAGAATGGATCAAGGTATCTCAATGAACATC
>JBEBHW010000091.1:0-9430 GCA_040081145.1 Burkholderiaceae bacterium | reverse complement strand
GTGCTGGGCAGCGTCGGCGCGAACCTGCTAGCGCCGCTCTTCGACGGCGGCCGGATTCGCGCGCAACTCAGTGCCGCAAGCTCGCGGCAAGACGAGGTAACTAGCCTGTACCGCCAGGCGGTGCTGGCGGCGCTGCGCGACGTTGAAGACCGTCTGGGCGCGCTGCGCGCCCTGGCCGAGCAGGCCGAGCAACAACAGCACGTCGTCGATTCCGCGCGCAGCGCCCTCAGCATGGCCGACCTGCGCTATCGCAACGGCGCGACCGACTACGCGACGGTGCTAGACGCGCAGCGCGTTCTGCTCGCCGCGCAAGACACCCAGGCGCTGACCCACCTGGCGCGCTACAGCCAGACGCTCGGTCTGGTGCGCGCGCTCGGTGCCGGAGTACCGCCAACGCAGCCCAGCGCGGCTCTGGCCCTTTCGAGCACGAAACCCTGACCCGGCCGCAGGCCGGCGCGGGGTCGGTTCCCGGCCGATACGCCACTGGCCCTCGGGCGTGCCGCGTGCCGGCCGGCGAGGTGAATGTATTTTTGGATCCAACCACGCCTCTGTCAGGAGCACGCTGCATGGCTCTCTGATCGTCTTCGGGCGCGGCCAGGCCAGTCCGATTGTCCCTGCGGGGAGTCCGTAGCGTGCGCCACCCTTGTCTGCAGACCCTTCGAATCGCCATGCAACAAAATCAAACCAGCCCCCCCCTTGGCCTGTTGGTCAAGGTGTTCCCCAAGCTTTCCGAGACGTTCATTCTGGAAGAGGTCTTGGGCCTGGAAAAGCTGGGCGTGGCGCTGCGCCTGTACACGCTGGCAGAACCGAGCGATTCATTGACCCACGCAGCCGTGGCGCGCGTGTCCGCGCCGCTGGTGCAGGTTCCGCATTCGCCGCGCGGCCACACGTTCAGCTTCGCCGCACGCCACCTGGGATTGCTCGCCGCCTCGCCGCTGCGCTATGTGCGCGCTCGTGCCGGCTGGCTCGCCGGCCAGTTGCGCGAAGACGGCGTGCAGCATTTGCACACGCACTTCATCTCGTCGCCTGCCGACATCGCCGAACTGGTTTCGCAAATGAGCGGGATTGCGTTCTCGATCTCAGCACACGCCAAGGACATCTACTTGTCCGACGCTGCCGACCTGCGGCGCAAGCTCGCTGCCGCGCGCTTCACCGTCACCTGCACCGAATTCAACTGCAACGCCCTGCGCGAGATCGCGCCAGAGGCGCGCGTGCACCGCATGTACCACGGCATCGACCAGGGCGTGTTCAATCCGAACGTGCGCCAGGCCACGGGGCTGGCGCCGCTGATCCTGAGCGTCGGTCGCCTGCGCGAGAAAAAGGGGCTGGACACCTTGATCGACGCGTGTCGCCTGCTGCGCGGCCGCGGCCTGCTGTTTCGCTGCGAGATCGTCGGCTACGGCGAAGAACAGGCGCGCCTGCAGGCGATGATCGACTCGTATGAATTGACGGATCGCATCACGCTCACCGGCAAACTCGTGCGCGACGACGTCGTGCAACGCTACGCGCGCGCCGCGGTGTACGTGCAACCGTCGCGAATCGCCGCGGACGGCGATCGCGATGGCATCCCGAACGTCTTGCTCGAAGCCATGGCGATCGGCCTGCCGGTGGTGGCGAGCCGAGTCTCGGGAATTCCGGAACTGGTTCGGCATCGGCAGAACGGGTTGCTCGTCGAGCCCGACGACGCAGCTGCGCTGGCCGACGCGATCGGCGAGCTGATCGGCGACAAGCCCCTTGGCGCATCGCTCGGTGCGCGGGCGCGCAGCACCGTGACCGAGAACTTCAACAATCAACGCAATCTGCGCCTTGTGCTGCAGCTGCTGGAGCACACTCATGGCCCCGTCGAACACCCCGCACGCCGCGCAGTCGCCTGAGCCGGCCATGCAGCGCGACAAAATTGCCTACGTCATGAACGGTTTTCCGCGTTTGTCGGAGACCTTCATCACGCACGAAATTCACCAGCTCGAGCGGCTGGGCATGGGGCTGCGGCTGTTTTCCGTGAAGCGCGAGAACGAGTCCCTGGTGCACCCGGTGGTCGCGGCGATTCGCGCGCCACTCTCCTACCTGCCCAAAGCGACTTCGGTGTCGGGCACGACGCTGATTCGCTGGCTAGCAGAAAACCTGCCCGCATTCGGTCGCGCCCACTTGCGCGTGATCTCACGGCATCCGCTGCGCTGGCTCGGTGCGGCGGCCTGCGCGATGGCGCTGGCGTGGCGCCATCGGGGCCGCGACGAAGCCGGCCGGCAGCGCCTGCGCAAGGTCTTCATCAAGGAGTTCCTGCAAGCCGGCGAGATCGCCGACCAGGTGCTGCGCGCCGGCGACGTGGGCCATTTGCACGGCCACTTCTGCCACGGCGTGGCGACGATCACGTGGTTTGCGAGCCGCATGACGGGAATCGGCTTCAGCTTCACGGCCCACGCCAAAGACATCTACCAGGCCGAGCTGAACCCGGGGCGGCTGCTCGAACGCAAGCTCGGCGCGGCGCGTTTCGTCGCCACGTGCACCTGCGCCAACGCGCACGTGTTGCGGGCTCGGCACGAGCGGCCTGACGAAGTCCACGCCATCTACCACGGCCTGGATACCGACTGGTTCGCGCCGGCGCCCAAGGCGTCAAGCGCCACTGCCACGGCTGCCGTGGCTGCCGAGTTGGCGCCGCTGATTCTTTCGGTAGGCCGCTTCGTCGAGAAAAAGGGTTTCGACCACCTCGTGCACGCGTGTGCGCGCCTGCGCGACGCCGGTGCGGCGTTTCGCTGCGTCATCGTGGGCGAGATGGGCAACGCCCACGCGTCGATTCTGCGGCTCGTCGAACAGCTTGATCTGAGTCAGCACGTGCAATTGCGCAGCGCCGTTGCGCAAGACGAGCTGCGCCGCGTGTACGCGCAGGCGCGCGTCTTTGCGCTGCCGTGCCAGATCATGGAAGACGGTGACCGCGACGGTTTTCCGAACGTTCTCGCCGAGGCGATGGCAATGGGCTTGCCGGTCGTGTCGACGTCGATCTCCGGCATCCCGGAACTGATCGACGATGGCGTTCACGGACTTCTGGTCGAACCACGCGACGCCGGCGCGCTGGCATTGGCGTTGCAACGCGTGATCGAGGATGACGCGCTGCACGCCCGGTTGGCGGCGCAGGGCCGGCAGCGCATTTGCGAGCGCTTCGATTCGCGTCGCACGACGATCACGCTGCGCGACCTGTTCGCTGCGCAACTCGAGCGCACCCGCGAAGACGGCGCTGGATTGCCAAGCCACGCACAGGCCCGGGCATGAACGGGCTGGACGACGTTGCCACGCGGCCCGCCGCTCTCGCGCCGGGGAAACGCGGCGATCGCGCGGCGATTTTCCTTGCTCCGTGGTCGGCACTCGACGACGCGGGACTGCTGGCGCATTTTCGCTCGGTGCGCGAGGTTCACGTCGACTTGATCGTCGACGAAGAAGAATGCACCGCGGCGAAGATCGACGCGATCAGCGCCGGACGCTTCGAATTCAACGGCGAAACCCACGCTTTGCCCGAACCGCTGGACTGGCTGCACAACCCCAGCAGCGATATCGAGTGGCACATCCTGCTGCACAAGTTCTACTACGCGGCCGGCTTGGGTCGCGCGTACTTGGCAAGCGGCGAAGAGAGTTATGCCGCGTGCTGGACGACACTGATCGACGGCTGGATGCAGAGCGTGCCACCCGGCTTCATCGCCGCCGACGTGACCGGGCGCCGCGTACAGAACTGGATCTACAGCTTGCGCGCGTTTGCGTGCCACGGCGCACCCCACGTGGCGCCGCTCAAACCGGGCTTCTTTCGCCGATTGCTCGCCTCGCTGCATGAACAAGTCGAGTTCCTCTGTGTCAACCTCACGCCCAAGCGAAACCACCGCACACTGGAGCTGTACGCCATCTTCCTTGCAGGAGTCGCCTTTCCCGAGATGAAGCGCGCTGCGCATTGGCGCGAATTCGCCCTGCAGGAAACGCTGGTGAACATGCGCGCCGATCTGCTCGCCGATGGCGTGCACTGCGAACTTTCCACCGACTATCACCACCTGGCGCTGCGCAACTGGCTCAACGTTCGAACCCTGGCGGCGCGCCACCAGGTGCCGGTGCCGCAGGAGATGGATCGCCTGCTGGAGCGTGCGCTCGAGTTCAGCATGCACGTGCACAAGCCCGACGGCAGCGTGCCCAGCTTGTCGGATGGCGATTCGCGCGGCTTCCTGCCGCTGCTCGCCCTGGGCGCGCGGCTCTACGGTCGCGAAGACATGCGCTGGGTCGCGACACGCGGCGCGCAAGGCCAGGCGCCGCAGCGCGCGGCGATGCACTTTGCCGCCAGCGGCTACACCGTGCTGCGCAGCACCTGGGGCAGCGGGCCGGGCGACTTCGGCGCAGCGCAGTACCTGGTGTTCGACAGCGGACCTCTGGGCGAGGGGAATCACGGCCACTTCGATTGCCTGAACTTCGAGTTGGCAGCCAACGGCCAATCGCTCATCGTCGACCCGGGTCGCTTCACCTACAGCGAAGCGCCAATCGGCGACAGCGCGGAAAACTGGCGTGTGCGCTTTCGCAGTACCGCGGCACACAACACGGTGTGTGTGGACGGGCGCAACCAGACGCGCTACGTGCCCAAAGCGATCAAAGAGGCCTCGCGCCATTCGCACGGCTCGGTGCGGCACAAGATCGCAGGGCCGGCACCGGCGGCAGCGCTGATCGAGTTTGCCGAATCGCCGGCGTTGACCTTGCTCCACGGCCGCGCCCAAAGCCACGAATACGACGCCGTTCACGAGCGCGTCATCGTCACCGTCGACGGATCGTATTGGATCGTCAGCGATGCCTTGCGCGCGCCCACCGCGCACGCCTACATCGTGAATTTTCAGCTCGGCGCGCAAGCCTTCGGGCAGACGCGGCTCAGCGTGGGGTCGGATGTATGCGTCGCCAGCCCGCACCTCGCCATCGGCATGCCGCGCCGGGCGGGGCGGGACGTCGCGCTTTGCGACTCCTGGGTCTCGCAGCGTTACGGCTGCAAACACGCTGCGCCCGCGTTGCGTTGCTCGGCGCAGGGCTCCGACATCGACTTCGACGCCGTGCTGGTGCCTTGGCAGGAAAAGGCGGTCCGAGCTGCCGTGACCGACCTTGCCGCGCTGGGCGATGACGGTGAGCAAAGCACGGCACTTCGCATCGAGACCGAACTGGGCGACCGGACTCACGTGGACACCTGGTTCCACGCGCGTGGCGCGGCGTCGAAACGCTGGACGCTGTGTGGCCTGGACTTCGAAGGCCGCTGGCTGCACGTGCGCCGCGGCGCCGACGGCCGGGTGCTGCGCGCCGTGTCGCACGCCGGCGCGAGCTTGCGCCAGGAAGGCCAGACCGTGCCTCTGCACCTGGCCGAGAGCCGCATTTGAGGCGAACGAAAATGAACACCGCCAACCCTTTGCCCGTCGACCCGCTGCTGCCGCATTTGTCGCTGGCGGTGGACGGCACGGCAATGGTCTCGGTGTTCGACCGGCTGCTGCGCGCGCAGCAGCCGAAGTTGTCAGTACTGGCGTGTGCAGTGGACCGAATCAAGTACCGGCCGCGACGCAACATCGCGGTCTCGTATCGCTTGCGCGTGCGCGATGCGCACTCCGGTCGGACTTTCATTCAACTCGTCGCGACCCGTTTTTGCAGCGAGGGCGAAAGCCGGCAACGCCATGCGAACGGGCTGCGCCGCGCCGCCGTCGGCAACGCCGTCGGCCTGGCGAGTTCTCACGTGGCCGCGCTCGACATGGTGGCGGCATGGTGGCCCAACGATGCAAAACTGGGCGAGGCTGCGGCGCTGCTGAGCGGGGATCAGCACACACCGCAAGGTGTGCTGAACGAAGTGATCGCCGCTCTGACCGAAGGGCGGGGCGAACTGATTTCGCATGCATTCCACCTCGCGCAGGTTGTGCCGGAACATCGTGCCTGCGCTCGGGTCGAGTTGGCCTACCGCGCCGCAACGTCTGGGCCGGTGCTGAAGCGGACCGTCTATGTGAAAGCCGAAGCCGAACGCGCCGGTGCCGACACGCACGCGGTGATGCAGGCTCTGAAGGGCAGCCCGGCGCAATCGCAAGGGCGCCTGCTCACGCCCAGACCCATTCTTTGGCAGACCCAGCGTGGCTTGCATTGGCAGGAAGCCTTGCCTGGAATGCCACTGCTCGACGAGGCCAACGAGGTCAGCGTTGCGGCGGCACAGCGGGTCGGCAGCATGCTCGCCGGACTCCACGCGACACCCGTGCCGACACAGCGCTGCGTCGGTGTCGACGAGCTGCGCGAGCGGCTCGCCCTGGTAGCCGACACGCTGGCGATCGTCGAGCCGCGCTGGGAGGGTGCGGTGCGCTCGCTCTCCGGTGCGCTCACGCAAGGTGTGGGCGCGGCGTGCGAGGCGAAGAGCGTCACCCTGCATGGCGACTTGCATCCACGCAATATCCTGGTCGCCGACGATCGAATCGGACTCATCGATCTCGACGGCCTGCGCCTCGGCCCGGCGGTGGCCGACCTCGGCGATTGGATTGCCGATTCGCTCTACCGCGCGCTGCTCGCCGGCCGGAGCGCTGCAATGGCCCTCGCGACGTGCCGCGCTTTCGTCAACGCCTACGCGGGAGCGTCCGGAACCGCATGCGGCGAGGCGGAACTGGCCTGGAGCACGGCGAACAGCCTGTTCTGCCAGCGCGCCTGGCGCTCGGTTGTGAATCTGAAACCGGGGCGTTATGCCCTTGTTGAGCCCCTGCTCGACACCGCGGCCGCGATTCTGCGCTCCGGATCGATCGACGCTGCGCTCGATGTTCCGCAAAGGCTTGCCGCATGAACGGTGTCATCGCACCTGGCCAGGACGCTGTCGCGCCGTGGGCCGATTTGAACGATCCGCCGGATTCCGAGCACCTGCGCGGCGCGCTGCAGCGTGGCCTGGAGGGCTTCCAGACCGGGGCCTTCACCATTGACGAGGTGCGAACCTCCAAAGTGCGCCGCAGCAGTTCGCTGCGGCGCAACCCGCACCCCATCACGATGTGCCTGGATCTGCAGGTACGCGATTGCGCGAGCGGCGGGCTGCGCGTGCAGCGCTTTTACGCCAAGGCGTTTCGCGGTGGCGCGAGCGCAGCCGCATTTGCTGCCACCGACCGAAGCGCCCTGGTGGCGCCGGCGATCGGGGTTGCGCTGGCACACGTCGAAGAGCTCGACATGCTGCTCTGGGCCTGGCCGAACGATCCGTCGCTGCCGCAACTCGCTGTGCTGGTGGACCCCTTGCGCTTGCCTGGCCACTTGCCCGAAGCGGTGCGTGCCCTCGGAACCCCGGTCGGTTCTGCAGACGTGTTGCGCTGCGAGCCTGAGCAGCGTGCCACGCTGGCCTGTACGCTGGTCGGCGCGGACGCGGCGCAAGCGCACCACGTCGTCTTTGGCAAAACGTTTCTCGAAGCCCATATGGCGCAGACCTTGCATGAGCGCTTCGACCACTTCTGGCAACTCGCACAGACCGACCGTGCTGCACCATGGGTCGCACAATCGCTGGGCTGGGACCGCGCCACGCGGACCTTGTGGCAGGCTGCGGCACCGGGTCAGCCTTTGATGGCGGTCGCTCAATCGGAGGACGCCGGTGCCGACTTCGCACGCATCGGCGGCGCATTGGCCAGACTGCACTTGGCGGCGCTCCCTGTCAGCAAGAGCCGCTCCACCGAGCATTGGCTCGCCGAGTTGCGCCGGCTCGTGCAGAAAATCGGGCGCATCGCGCCGCACCTGGCGGCACGCGCGCTCGCCCTGGGCGAGACGATGCAAGCCGCGACACTGCGTTTGCCGCCTGTTCGCCAAGCCATGATTCACGGCGACTTCCATCCGGAGCAGGTGTGGCTGCACGGTGAACGTGTCGTGTTTTTCGACTTCGACGAATTTTCGCTTGGCAATCCGATGGAAGACCTGGCCGAGTTCAGCGTCAAGCTCGCTCAGAGTGGTGTGGCACCGCAGCGTTGCGAACGCCACGTGGCGTCGCTCATCGCCGCGTACCGTGACGCCGCACCGCACTTGTTCAGCGCGCCCTGGTTGCAGTGGCATCGCGCCTTGCAGACCCTCCTGCAAGCGAGCCGCGCGTTCATCTATCAGGAGCCTGGCTGGCCCGGCCTCGTCGATGTGCGCCTGGCCGCGAGCCAACACCTCGCGGCAAGCCTGCTGCTCGAGGAGGCCGCATGACGAGATTGGCGTCTCATGCCAACCGGCAGATGCGCTCGCTCGTCATCTCCTGCCTCAAGGAACAGCGTTTCGCCGTCGCCCTCGCGCTGATCGGTGCGGTAGGCGTCGTGCTCGCGGAACTGTTCGCGCCGTGGCCGCTGAAAATCATCTTCGATCACATTCTGCTCGCCAAGCCGCTGCCCGCGGCATTGAGTCCGCTGAACGCCATGCTCGAGTGGGGCACCTGGCCGGCGCTCGTGCTGATGGCCAGCGCGATCGCGGTGATTGCCTTGGCTTCCGGGGTGATGGCGTATTTGCAGCTCTACAGCAGCGCGCGTGTCGGGCACCGCATCACGTGGCGCTTGCGCGGCGAACTGTTTGCGCACCTGCAGCGCCTGTCCCTCGCATTTCACCGCAGCAACCACACGGGCGAACTGATCAGCAAGGTCGCGAGCGACACGAATCTGCTCCGCGACATGTTCGCCGAATGGGCGTTGACCTTCGTGCGCAACGCCTTGACCGTGATTGCCATGCTCGCCGTGATGTTCATGCTGAACTGGCAACTTGCAGTGGCCGTGGCGACCACCTTGCCGCCACTGCTGCTGGTCATGCAATGGCTGAACCGCAACGTGCGCAACGCCGCGCGGGTGCAGCGCAAGCAAGAGGGGCAAATGGCGTCGCGCCTGAACGACGTGCTCTCGTCGATCGCGCTGGTGCAGGCCTTCGGTCGCGGCCAGCACGAAGAAACGCGCTTCCAGGCCGAGATCGAAGCAAACTACGAAAGCGGCATGCGCAGCGCGCGTTCCACCGGCGCGGTGGTCAAGGCGATCGCCGTGATCAGCGCGCTGGGCACGGCGATCACCGTGTTGCTCGGCGCGCGCGAAGTCCTGCAGGGCCGCTTGACTCCGGGCGAGCTGCTCATCTTCGTCGCCTACGTGACGAGCCTCTACAAACCGGTGCGCGACCTGGGCCGGCTTTCGACGAAATTTGCGCGCGCCTCGGTGAGTGCGCAGCGCGTCGCTGAAATCCTCGCGATCGAACCCGACATCGAAGACGCGCCCGACGCGATCGAACTCATCAACCCGGCGGGCGAAATCGTTTTCGAGAACGTTTCGTTCGGTTATGCCAACGACAAGCCGGTGCTGAGCGACGTCTCGCTGCGCCTTTCCGCCGGCGAGCGCGTGGCGCTGGTCGGCGCCTCGGGCGCCGGCAAGTCGACCGTGATCAACTTGCTGCTGCGCCTGTACGAACCCACCGCCGGGCGCATCCTCATCGACGG
>JBEBHW010000090.1:0-9442 GCA_040081145.1 Burkholderiaceae bacterium | reverse complement strand
CTTTTTATGGCCTGCCGGAGGGCCAGCGTGGCCTGTTCGTCGGCGGCGGCGGCTCGGCGCGCGTGCCGCGCCTGGCGGGTGTCGCATTGATGACCGACATGATGCTCACCGGCCGCGTGCTCGACGCGCAAGAGGGTCTGCAGCGCGGCCTGTCGCAGTACGTCGTTGCCGAGGGCGCCGGGTTGGCGAAGGCGCATGAACTCGCCAGCCGCATCGCGGGCAACGCGCCGCTGTCCAACTTTGCGGTGCTGCAGGCGCTGCCGCGCATTGCCGACCTGTCGCAAAGCGATGGCCTGTTCGTCGAGTCGCTGATGGCAGCGATTGCGCAGGGCGACGACGCGGCCAAGGAGCGCATGCATGCCTTCCTCGAGAAGCGCGGCGCCAAGGTGGGCAAGGCGGGATGAGCCGGACGCCGCGCTATCGCCACTTGGCGCTCGGCGGCTCGCTCGACGCGAACTTTGTCGCACGCCCCGACGGCATCACGCTCGTCAGCTCGACCGAAGCGCTGCAGCCCTACCCGAACCGGCTCACCGATCGACTCCTGCACTGGGCCCAAGTCGACCCCGACCACACGCTGGCCGCGCAGCGCGACGCCGCGGGCCAGTGGCGCCGCATCAGCTACGCGCGGGCGCTGCACTGCGCACGCTGCATTGCGCAGGCCCTGCTCGACCTGGGGCTGTCGGAAGAGCGGCCGGTCGCGATTCTTTCGGAGAACGACCTCGAGCACCTGCTGCTCTCGCTCGGCGCGTTGCTCGCAGGTGTGCCCTTTGCGGCGGTCTCGCCGGCGTACTCGATGGTCTCGCAAGACCACGGTAAGTTGCGCCACGTCATGGGGCTGCTCACGCCCGGGCTGGTGTTTGCCTCGAACGCGGCAGCGTATGGTCGCGCCATTGCCGCAACGCTGCCACGCGATACGCCGGTGGTGCTCAGCCAAGGCCGGCTCGACGACCGCGCAGCGCGCAGCTTTGCCGACCTGCTTGCGACGGCACCGACGCCACAAGTCGACGCCGCGCACGCCGCCGTCGGCCCGGACACGATCGCCAAGTTCCTGTTCACCTCGGGCTCGACAAAATTGCCCAAGGCCGTGATCAATACGCAGCGCATGTGGTGCGCGAACCAGCAACAGATCCTGCAATGCTTCCCGGACCTTGGGCGCACGCGTCCGGTGCTGGTGGACTGGCTGCCGTGGAACCACACCTTCGGCGGCAATCACAACGTCGGCCTCGTCATCTACAACGGCGGCACGCTGTACATCGACGAAGGCAAACCCGCGCCGCAGCTGATCGGTGCGACCTTGCGCAACTTGCGCGAAATCTCGCCGACCGTGTACTTCAACGTGCCCAAAGGCTTCGAGGAAATCGCCAACGCGATGCAAGGTGACGCGGTGTTGCGCGAGACGCTGCTCGCCAAGGTCAACATGTTCTTCTATGCCGGCGCCGGGCTGGCGCAGCCGGTGTGGGACAAACTCGACGCCCTCAGCGAAGCGACGTGCGGCGAGCGCATCCGCATGATCACGGGCCTGGGCATGACGGAAACCGCGCCGTTTGCGATCTGCGCCAGCGCGCAAGACGTGCAGGCGGGCCACATCGGCTTGCCTGCCCCAGGCGTAGAGCTGAAACTCGTGCCGAGCGGTGACAAGGTGGAAGTGCGCTATCGCGGCCCGAACGTCACGCCGGGCTATTGGCGTGCGCCGCACCTGCGCGCCGAATCGTTCGACGTCGAAGGTTTTTATTGCAGCGGCGACGCCGTCAAGCCGATCGACGCCGCCCAACCCAAGCGCGGCTTCATGTTCGACGGGCGCATTGCCGAAGACTTCAAGCTCTCCACGGGGACCTTTGTTTCGGTGGGGCCGCTGCGCGCCAAAGCCATCGCCGCGGGTGACCCTTGCGTGCAAGACGTCGCAGTCACCGGAATCGACCGTGACGACGTCGGCCTGCTGATTTTTCCGCGCCTGGACAGTTGCCGCGCTCTGGCGGGTGCAAGCGCCAGCGAAGCGGCCGCCGACGTGCTCGGAGCGCCGACGGTGCAGGGATTCTTCCAAAACCTCGTCGATCACTTGTGGGCGAGCGGCACGGGCAGCGCGAGCCGTGTCGCGCGCGCCGCCGTGCTGATCGATCCGCCGAGCATCGACCTCGGCGAAGTCACCGACAAGGGTTCGATCAACCAGCGCGCCGTGCTGACGCATCGCGACGCCCGGGTCCAGCAGATGTACCGTGGCGACGCGCCACTGCTTTTCTTGCCGCGCCGCTGAGGCTCAGAGGCACCCGACCATGCCACGCACCACGCACTACAAGGTTGACATCCATTTCGGCGACTGCGACCCGGCGGGAATCGTCTTCTTTCCGAACTTCTCGCGCTGGATGGACGCTGCGTCGCTCGCCTTCTTCATGGAATGCGGCGTGGCACCGTGGCGCGAGCTTGTCAAGACGCGCGGTATCGTCGGCACACCGCTCCTGGAGATCAATACCAAGTTTCACAAGGCCGCGACCTATGGTGAAACGATTTCGATCGCCACCTGGGTCGAAGAGTGGCGCGCCAAAGTCTTCATTCAAATGCACCGCGTGACGCGGGAGCGTGACGGCAACGTCGACCTGATCTGCGAAGGCCGCGAAGTGCGCGCCTTCGTGCAACGCGATGCCCAGGATCCGGATCGATTGCGCGCGGTTGCCGTGCCCGAGGACATCAAGGCGCTCTGCACTTGAGGCGCACTGGCACGCTGGCGCGGCGCTTCACGATTGCAAGTGCGCGAGCGCGGGGCCCTGCCGAATCGCAGCCGTCAGGCCCGCCGCATCTCGATCCATAGAAGCGACAGGCCGCTGGCGACGACGATCGCCGCGCCGACCGCCACACCCGCGTCGGGCCACTGGCCGAACAGCAGCCAGCCCCAGAGCGTCATGTAAATGATCTGCTGATAGAGGAACGGACTGAGCGTTGCCGCCGACGCGTAGCGGTGTGCCTGCGCCACCCAGAAGTGGCCGAAGCCACCGAACAGCCCGCACGCGACAATCAGGGCCCACGACTGCGCGTCCGCCGGCGTCTGCCAATGCGCCAGCGCGAACGGCGTGAGCACGACGGTGGCGCCGAACGCCGACATCAACTGCGTCGCCGCGGGCGATTCGCTCGCGGCCAGGCGCCGTGTCAGCAGGTTGAAGAAAGCGTAGAGGATCGCGTTCAGCACCGACAGCAAAATCGCCGGGTGAAATGCCTCGGTTCCCGGGCGAATCACGAGCAGCACGCCGGCGAAGCCGGCGATGATGGCCGCCCAGCGCCGCCAATCCAGGTGTTCGTTCAGGAGCCAGGCGCTGACCAGGGCGATCATCAGCGGCACGGAGAACTGAATCGCCGCGGTCTGCGCCAGTTGCAGGTATTGCAAGGACCAGAAGTTGAGCGCCGTCATCGCCGCGAGCATCAGCGCGCGCAGGATTTGCAGCTTCGGTTGCTGCACACGCAGCATGGCGCGGCCGTACACCGGCCCGAGCAGCGCCGAGGTGAGCACGGTATGGGCAAAGAAGCGCAGCCACACGACCTCGAACACGGGCAGGGTCTGCACCAGCCATTTCGCCGACGCGTCGAGCGTCGCAAAACACATCGTCGTCAGCGTGACCAGTCCGATGCCGACGCGCCGGCCACGCGCACTGTCCAGGTGCAACATGGTGGCTCAGGCCAAAGCGCCCGCATCGGCTGCAGCTTCGGGCCGACGGCGGTACATGCCCCAGCCCTTCATGCTCAACACGGTTTCGCCGCGCTGGTTGGATACCTCCCACATCGAGCGCACCAGGCCGACGCCGGGCCGGCTCGCCATGGGCCGCGCCTCGAGAACCTCGAGACGCACGCTCAGCGTGTCGCCGGGGCAGACGGGTTTGAGCCAGCGCAGTTCGTCGATGCCGGGCGAGCCCAGGCTCGCACACTCCAGAAGGTAGGCGTCGCACATCATGCGCATCGCCATGGCGCAGGTGTGCCAGCCGCTCGCCGTGAGCGTACCGAACAGCGAGGCGCGCGCTGCGTCGTCGTCGAGGTGAAAAGGCTGTGGGTCGAAGTCGCGTGCGAAGGCCAGGCTCGCTTCGCGCGTCACCGGCATCGCACCGAATTCACGCACATGGCCGACAGGGAAATCTTCCCAGTAGTAGCGAAAGGACTTGGTGGGGGTGGCCGGCGTGGGGTTCAAGGCGAAGGCGGCGCGCGAGCGCCTGGGCGGGCAGGGAAATCAAAGCGCGCCGGGAGTGCGCGCAGGCACAAGCATAACGAGTCAGGCGCTGTCGCGCGCCAGCGCGTCCCAGACGAGCTCAGCCGCGGCAAGGTCTTCGAGCGCCGTGCCCACCGACTTGAACAGCGTGATTTGCTCTGTGCCGCGGCGCCCGGGACGCTCGCCGCGGCATAGCTGCGCCAGCGTGCCCTGCAGGTTCGCGACACTGAACGCGCCTTCGGCAACAGCTTGCAGGACATCGCCTGACTTGACGAGGGCTTCGGGTGTGTCGACGTAGACCTGGGAGCGCGCAAAACACCGTGCGTCGGCCTCGCGCATCGCCGGCGTGAAACTGCCGATCAGGTCGAGGTGCGTTCCCGGCCGCAGCCAGGTGCCCTGAATCAGCGCGCTGTGAGACAGCGTCGCGCAACTGATGATGTCGGCTTCGCCCGCGGAGCGCTCCAGATGATCCGTCGCGTGAGCGTCGAATCCTTGCGTAATCAGGCTCGCGGCGAGGTGCTCGGCGCGAAGCGGGTCACGGTTCCAGACGCTGATGCTGCGCAGGGGCCGCACCGCGTGCATTGCTGGAGCCAACAATGACCCGACTCGGCCGGCACCGACAATCAGCAGGCGCCCTGCGTCACCGCGGGCGAGATAGGACGCTGCGAGTGCCGACGCGGCGGCGGTGCGTCGCGACGTGATTTCACTGCCGTCGAGTTGCGCCAACGGCACGCCTGTCGTGGCGTCGAACAAGGTATAGGTGGCGTGCAGGCCGGGCAGGCCGCGTGTGGCGTTGCCGGGGAAAACCAAAACCGTCTTGAGGCCGAAGTGATGCCCGCTGCGCCAGGCCGGCATGAGCAACACCGTGCCGGACTCGCCGCCGGGAACGTCGATGCCGTGGCTGTGGCGCGAGGGGACTTCACAGCCCTCGACGAAGAGCGCGCGGAGCGCTTCGATGAGTTGCGCAAACGGCAACTCTCGGCGGGTGGTTGGGGTATCGACGATGCGCACGTGGCGGCGCAAGGTCATGGGGCTCGCTGCGCCGGTGCGCAGTATCGCGCGGGCGGCTCGGCCTCACGCTGGCGGCGCGTGCGCGCGCCGCGCCGATTAAGGTCTCAGGCGGGAATTCGCGCGCCGAAGAAGTGGCGGAACACGTCAGGCTCGTGCACCTCGCGTTGCACGAGGCCGCTGAGCGTCTCCTGGAACGGCTCCGGCGGCAGGGCATCCAGGTCCGCGGGCGCGGTGTTGTCCCACGCCGAGTTGAACTGCGCGGTGAGCTGGCGGCTCCTGGCCTCGTCGACCAGGCGTTGCGAGACCGTCTCGGCGAGCGTGGGCAGGTCGGCCCAGTCATCATCATGGCCGTGGTACGCGACGACGCGGTTCAGAGAATGCGGGACCTGTTGCGGAGTGGAGTGATGCATGATGGGTTGCCCAGGGTTCGAGTGATGGCAAGACTATCGGCAGCCGCGCCCGCCCATTCACGCAATTAGGCGGCAACGACACTGCCGTTTGCAACGCAACGGCGCGGCGCGTGCGAAAGTTCTCGGGGCCACGCGACCCGACCTCGATGCGCGGGCTTGACGCGGCGGCTGCGCTTTGTCAGCCCTTTGACCGTTGAGCGCGCTTGGCGCCGCTGGCTTACGTTGGCACCGCCCGCGTCGCGCTGCGTCGTGGAAGTGCCGATTCTTCGCGCGATGTGAATTCGTCGACGTCCGGTGGTTGCAGCAGCGCCACGGCCGCATCGGGCGTTGCCGCGAGCCACTCCTCGCAGTGGCTGGAACGAACCACGGCGACGCTGCGCTTTTCTTCGCACGGCCGGTGAAAGCGCCGCATCAACGGGTGTGCTTCGGCGTTGAGCGTGAGCATCGAAAAGGAGAAAACCGTCTCGCCGCTGCCTGGTGCGACCCAGCGGTCCCACAAGCCTGCGACCATGAAAGGCGCGCCGTCGCCGCGCTCGATGCGCCAGCGCACGGCGCGCCCGGTCTCATAGCTGGGCTCGTAAAAGCACACCATCGGTACCAGGCACCACTGGCGGCGCGACCACGCCTGGCGAAACGCGGGCTTTTCGGGGGCGGTTTCGCTGCGCGCGTTGTATGTCATGCGCCCGATCTTGGTGTCCTTGGCCCAGAAAGGTATCAGGCCGAAACATGCCTTGAGGCAGTCGAACGCCGCTGCCGAAACGCCGGCGAGGTCAGGGTTGACGTCCCGGCTCGATCGGCGCAACACCGGTGCGGCGTACCCGGGGTAGGCTTCGTCCGGATAGTCGAACTCGACCGTCGCCCCGCGCAGCTGCTGCGCGAGCCAGTCGCGCGACGTCGGGCGGTAATTCGTGCACATCAGGGTAGGCCGCCGATGAAGACGCGGGTCGCGCCGCGCCGACGCTACGCCGCGCGGTCGGCACTCTGCAGCATCGCCACTGCCACCCCCAGGGGATCAGCGACGATGGCAAAGCGCCCAACGCCTGGAATGTCGGCGGGCGGCGAAAGCAGTTGCCCACCGTTCCTGCTCGCTTTCGCTGCAGTTGCGTCGCAGTCGCTCACCTCCACATAGGGCAACCACATCGGCGCAGCGTTCGGGTTCACGGCGCGCGCCATACCGCCGCGGTGCACGCCATTCTTCAATAACATGATGTAGGTGCCGCCTGGCCCCATGTCCATGGTGTCGTGGGTGAAGCCGAACACACCTTCGTAAAACGCCTGTGCCTTCGCCGTATCGTGGGTCCACAACTCGTTCCAGACCCATTCACCCACGGGTGTTTTCGCCGCGTCCGGTGCGTCACCCTCTGCGCTCTTCCACAATGAAAACACCGCGCCTGTGGGGTCAGCAAGCGTGGCACCACGCCCGACGGGGCCGAACTCGGTCGGCGACATGAGGGCCTTGGCGCCGGCGCGCACGGCAGCGTCATACGAGGCGTCGACGCTGTCGACCGACATGTAGGCCATCCAGCGGTTGGGCGTGCCGGTTTGCGCTTTGCCGTAGCCGCCGATGCCTTTGCCGCTGTTCATGATCATCGAATAATTCTGCGCACCCATTGCCATGACTTCGGTGTTCCAACCGAACAGCGCCTCATAGAACGCGGCAGCGCGTTTGCTGTCGGTGGAGTGGTGTTCGAACCAGACGAACTTGCCGGGCAGGTGGCTCATGAGGGTCTCCTTGGTGGGCTGATGTTTGGGCGCCGTCGCTTGAATACGGCCCGTGAACAATAGCCGCTTTTGCGCCTCGCTGCGCAGGCGAGGGGTAGGCGCAGAACGCTGATTTTGCGCTCCGCGCGACACGGACGTGAGCGACCGCTTCGAGCCCGCGTACGGCCGTGGCTCAAGGGCCGCGGCGATCAGCCGGGACGCGGGGGCTCAGGCGCTGCGCTGCAGCGGCCGGCTCGAAGGAAAGAGGTCGAGCAAGCGCCCGAGGCGATTCGCCAGACTCGTGCGCAGGGCGGGCTCGGTGCGGCCTTTGGCACTTGCCAAGCCAAGTACAGGCTTGAGGGACTCACTTGCGCTGGACATTCTGACCGGCACCGCAGGCGAGAGCCCGTTGAACGACGAGGGCGGAGCGACGTAGCACGGTCGCACGTCGCGCTGTTTGGCCACTTCGGGGGCGCGCACCACGGGGCGCAGCACCGGATCCAGCCACTCCAGGATGGGTTGCCACTGAGCGAGGTCGGTACGCAAATGGTCTGCGGGCAGGTCAAAGAGCGTCAGGCCGCGCTCGACGCAGCGCACATAGGCTTGTGTGTCGCGCAAGATGCCGATGAAGGGGATGCTGTGCAGCTGCGCCCAGGCGGTCAGTGTTTGCGCCGCCTTGGTGCGCGCGTCGACGCGCATGCCGATCGCCGCCACCTTGCATTTGCCCGACGCGACGCGCGGCAGGGTCATGAGTTCGGCATAACAGTCGGCAGCGGATTCGCGGTCGAACACTGAATTGCACACCGGCATCAGGATCACGTCGGTGTAGCCCACGACGCGTGCCAGGTCCAGGCCGCGCAGTCCACCGGGCGTGTCGAGGATCACGTGCGACACCCCAGGTGGGGCGCGCATCACGTTCCTGGGGTCGATGGCCCAGCCGAGGATCGAAGGGTGTTGCGCCGAGACTGGTTGTGCCTCGCGCAACTTCAACCAAGGCTGCGTCGACTGCTGGCGATCGACGTCGCCGAGCATCACGGAAATATTGTTCTTCGCGCAGTACGCAGCAAGATGGGTGGCCAGCGTGCTCTTGCCGCTCCCCCCTTTTCGATTGACGACTGCGATGACTGGCATTGAGATTCCTAGGCCGTTGTGAGAATTAAAGCACCATCGGCCCCCGTCGAGGGAGGCGGCAACCCCCCAGGAACGGGCGGAAAGCCTTGATCGGGGGGCTCGAGCGCGGCACAAAGTCACGCCCGATGCGCTTGACGGCGCCGGCTATTGCCCTTGCCCCTGACAAGTCAAGGGTATCGACCAGTCGCCGCGCCTGCGTGGCGCGGTCGGCGCAGTACGGCACCACCACCGGCATAGGCAAAAGCGCAGCAACGAGGGCTGCATCGCCGCGTCCGCTGCGCGGTCGACCGGGCCTGCACCGCAAGTGTTTTGGCGCCGCGGCCCTAGGGTCTACCCGAGGAATGTGGCCCTATTCGCGACGTGCAGTGGACCTGACGACGCCGACCGTCGAGGCCTCACCGCTGACTGTTTGTGACATGCATCAACAAGTGAATCCAATCGTGACATGTTGCGTTCGCGCCGCGATCTGCACGAGATTCATGCGATCGGCACTCCTGTCGGCGCGCGCACCGCGACGATGGGGTGCCATGCCCACTTGCCCAGCGACGCGGCCCGGCCCGGCATGGGCGACACTGCCTGCACCGAAGCCGCAGCGCTGCAACGAGTCCGATCGAGTCCCGAAGATGCCCGATGTGCCCCGGCCTGCGCCGAACCCCGACCCGATCCACGGTCCCGACGCGATGAACGTCGAAGCGCGCAGGCGCATGCGGCGCGCGCTGTGGGTGGCCCTCGTGCTCGTGGTCATCTGGGGTGCCAACTTCAGCGTGCAGAAGGCGGTTTTCAACGCCATCACGCCGGGCGGCTTCTTGTTCGCGCGCTACCTCATCATGCCGCTGGCGGCGGTGACTCTGCTGTGCGCGCGCCACGGGTTGGCGTGGCCGCGGGTGACGCGCGGCGATTTGTTCGCCCTGCTCAAGCTGGGGCTGGCCGGCCACCTGTTGCACGTGGGCCTGGTGAGTTACGGCATCCACTGGTCGACGGCGTTTTCCAGCTCCTTGATCCTGGC
>JBEBHW010000783.1:0-2074 GCA_040081145.1 Burkholderiaceae bacterium | reverse complement strand
CCATGCGAGGATGGACTCTTGCGCGATGTGTTGACCCCGATCAGTCGCCCGTGGGCACGTCGGCGGCGATCTCTTCGTGGATCAGGTCGCGCAAGTGATGGCGCAGCGCGATGAAGCGCGGGTCGTCTTCGTTGCGAGGCCGCGGCAGATCAACGGAGACTTCTTCTTTCACCCGGCCCGGCCGGCTCGACAAGACGACTACATGGTCAGACAGCAAAATCGCCTCTTCGATGCTGTGCGTGACGAGCACCATCGTCTTGCGCAGCGCGGCGTCGGCCTGTGCCAGCAGACGCCCCATTTCCTCTTGCATGATGGAGCGGTTCTGCGCGTCGAGCGCGGCAAACGGTTCGTCCATCAGCAAGACCTGCGGGTCCACCGACAAGGCCCGGGCAATCGAGACACGCTGCTTCATGCCGCCCGACAACTGATGCGGGTAGCGCTTTTCGAAGCCTTGCAGACCCACGAGGCGGATCTGCTGCGCGATCACTTCAATGCGCGCCTCCAGGGGAATCTTCTTCATCTCCAGGCCAAATGAGATGTTCTGCTCGACGGTGAGCCAGGGAAACAGCGCGTAGTCCTGGAACACCATCGAGCGTTCCCAGGTCGGCGGCCCGACGGCCGTGCCGTTGACGAGAACCTGCCCGGCGGTGGGCTGCTCGAAGCCGGCGAGCAAATTGAGCATCGTCGTCTTGCCGCAGCCGCTGTGGCCGATGATGGTGCAGAACTCGCGGTCGGCGATCTCGAAGCTCACGTCGTCCAGCGCGAGCACGGCGGCGTCTTTCGCGCTGTGCCCGGGGAAGATCTTGGTGACGTTGCGGATGCAGACTTTGCTCATTGTCGTCTCGCACCTATTCCTGCATCGCGCGCGACCAGGGCAAGATGCGTCGGCTGAGCGTGCGGATGAGGATGTCCAGGCCCAGGCCGACCAGGCCGATCGCGATCATTCCGACGATCACGATGTCGGTGCGCAGCAGGGTCCTGGCGTCGTTGATGAGAAAGCCCAGACCCGAATTGGCACCGACCAACTCGGCAGCGACCAGCGCCATCCAGCCCACACCCAGGCCGATGCGCACGCCCGTCACGATTTGCGGCAACGCCGCGGGCAGCACGACGCGACGCAGCACCGCAGCCTCGCCGCCACCCAGGCAACGCGCCGCGCGCACCAGATTCGGCTCGACACTTTTCACTCCGGAAATCGTGTTCAACAGAATCGGGAAAAAGATGCCGAGCAGAATGATGAACTGATTCTGCGTGTCGCCCACGCCGAACCACAGAATCGACAGCGGAATCCACGCGAGCGGCGGAATCGGCCGCAGCATTTCGACCAGGGAATTCAGCTGGCCGTGAACCGACTTCCACCAGCCCATCGCCACACCCAGGGGAATCGCGATCAGCGCCCACGAGAACGCAGTGAATTCGCGGCGCAGCGAGTCGAACAGATGGCGAAACAGCTCACCGGAGCGCACCAGCTCAAACGCCGCAACCGCCACTGCCGTGGGTGGAGGCAGCAAGGCGCGCGTGGTCTCGTCGAGCACGAACATGCTGATGCACTGCCAGACGCCGATCACGACGGCGGGTGCCGCCAGGCGCGTGAGGCGGGCAAACAAGGTTGCGGCCCAACCCGGTGGGTCAGGCAGGGTCACCGCAGGTCGGCTGGCGTGCGCCGCCACCGTCGCAGCAGCCGCCCGCGGTTCAGGGCTTGTAGTTGCGGCCACCAAAACTCCATGGCTTGGTCAGGTCGCCGGCCTCAGGAAAGACCTGCGGCGTGCTCGTGTTCAGCGCGTGCACGTAAGTCGGGTACGGCGGCTGACTCGGTTTGCCCTGCCAGCCCGCCGGCAGGAAGGGCGGCGCCTTGGGGATCGCCCAGCCGAGCTTGGCGAAGGTGTTGCGCATGAAGCGCTCGTCGACCGCGCCGGCGAAGTCGGCGCCGAGCAGCGGCCGCGTGATGCGCTTGGCTTCGAACAGCCACTTGAAAATCGGCTCGTTCACCTGGCCGTAGAACTCGGCGAACGGGAACATGTGCGTGGGCTTGTACAGGTTGTTGTAAGCCTTCAGCTGCTGCAACAGGATGTCT
>JBEBHW010000089.1:0-9467 GCA_040081145.1 Burkholderiaceae bacterium | reverse complement strand
AACGCCGGGCTGCTCTTGAACTCGGCAAGGCGCACGACGAGGACCGCCGCATACGCTTGAAGCAGCATCGGCCCGATGCACCAGGCGAGCCATTGCAGCTGCGCTGGCGCGCGCATTTGCAGTACGGAGGCGGCGCTGAGCCAGGCCAGCCCCAGCACGGCGACGTCGACGCCGCCATGCACTCCGAGGCCGTGGCGCGAGTAGAACCGGCGCAGGCCCGCCAGCACGCAGATGGGCCACTGCAGAACCAGCAACTGGGCGGCCGCCAGCGTCAGCTCGTTGCCGGATGCGTCCACCTGAAGCGCCAGGCCAGCCCCGAGCAGCCACTGCGCAGTCACCCAGAACCAGTGGCCGCGATAGCAGTTCTGGCGCGCGCCGAACCACGTCAACGTCGCGGCGGCGAGCAGCAGCGCGATGCTGCAGACGAGCAAAAGGGTTGGGGAGTGCAGTGTCATTGCCGAGCAGGTGGCCCGCATTGTGACGCGCTTGGCAGGGGCCGCGCCCGTGTCCGGTCAAGCCGGCGCGGAACGATTTCTCGCGAGGCCGCTACGATTGCTCGCTTGCGCAGTGATTTTGGGGATGGGCAATGGCAATGGACGTGGTGGACTATCAGATCCTCGGTGAGGAGATGCAATTCGTCGAGATCGAACTCGACCCGGGCGAGGCCGCCGTGGGCGAGGCCGGGAGCATGATGTTCATGGACGCCGGGATCGGCATGGACACAGTCTTTGGCGACGGCGCGGCGTCGCAGGGCGGGCTGCTGGGCAAGCTGCTCGGGGCCGGCAAGCGGCTCATCACCGGCGAATCCCTGTTCACCACGGTCTATACGAATCAGGGGCAGGGCAAGTCGCGTGTCGCCTTTGCCGCGCCTTATCCGGGCAAGATCCTGGCGATGAATCTGCGCGAGCTGGGCGGTACCCTGATTTGCCAGAAGGACGCGTTTCTTTGCGCGGCGCGCGGCGTCTCGCTCGGGATTCATTTCCAGCAAAAGATGTCGGTCGGATTCTTCGGCGGCGAAGGATTCATCATGCAGCGTCTGGACGGCGACGGCCTGGCGTTCATTCATGCCGGAGGTGCGATCCTGCGGCGTCAATTGCAAGCAGGCCAGACCCTGCTGGTGGACACGGGTTGTCTGGTTGCGCTGACGCCTTCGGTCGGCTTCGAGGTTCAGTACGTAGGGAAAATCAAGACCGCGCTGTTCGGCGGCGAGGGTCTGTTCTTTGCGAAGGTCACCGGCCCGGGCACCGTGTGGCTGCAAAGCCTGCCGTTCTCGCGCCTGGCGTCGCGGATTTTTGCCGCGGCACCGCAGCGCGGCGGCTCGCGCGAAGAAGGCTCGCTGCTGGGCGGCTTCGGCGCCGGCGGGCTGCTTGGCGGCGTGCTCGGGGGCGACGATGACGATGCCTGATTCTTCGGACGTCTAGGTGCCCGCGTGAATCAATTGCTCGATTCGTTCTGGCGCGCCGCGGCGTATTGCCTGCACCCGCGCGTCATCTTGCTGTCGTTTCTGCCGCTGCTGGTCGCGGGTGGCCTGGCTGCGCTGCTCGGCTATTTTTTCTGGGAAGACACGCTTGCCGGCGTGCGCGCCACGCTCGAAAGCTGGTCGCTCCTCGAAGCCTTGCTGCGCTGGCTCGACGGCATCGGCGCGCAAGGGTTTCGCACCGTGCTGGCGCCGTTGATCGTTGTGGCGCTGGCGATTCCGGTGATCGTGGTGATGTCTCTGCTGCTGGTGGCCCTGCTCATGACGCCCGCGGTGGTCACCCTGGTCGGGCAGCGCCGCTTCGCCACACTCGAGCGGCACCACGGCGCGAGCTTTCTGACGAGTGCCAGCTGGTCGCTCGGCTGCACGCTGGTGGCGCTGCTCGCGATGATCGCGAGCGTGCCGTTCTGGTTTGTTCCGCCGCTGATCCTCGTACTGCCGCCGCTGATTTGGGGTTGGCTGACCTACCGCGTGATGAGTTTCGACGCGTTGGCCGAGCACGCCAGTGCCGACGAACGCAGAACCCTGATGCGAGAGCACCGATGGCCGCTGATCGCGATGGGCGTGGTGACCGGTTACCTCGGTGCCGCGCCGTCGTTGTTGTGGGCGGTGAGCGCGGCGATGCTGATTTTTGCACCGGTGCTGGTGGTCGTCGCGGTCTGGCTCTACACGCTCGTGTTCGCCTTTTCGACGCTCTGGTTCACGCACTACCTGCTCGCGGCATTGCACGGTTTGCGCTTGGCCGTCGAAAAATCGGCTGCCGCTGCCGCACCCGCGCTGGCGCTGCCACCGAGTGCACCCACACCGAGTCTGCCCGCACCATGAACTTCGGCCTCATCATTGTTGGCGATGAAATCCTGTCGGGAAAACGCGCCGACAAGCACCTGCCCAAGGTGATCGAATTGCTCGCAGCGCGCGGGCTGGCCTTGAGTTGGGCGCGTTACGTCGGCGACGATGCGCAGCAGATTACCGCCGACCTGGTGCACGCCTTCGGCTGCGGCGACGTCGTGTTCTCGTGCGGCGGCATCGGCGCCACGCCCGACGACCACACCCGTCAATGCGCCGCTCAGGCCTTGCAGCGTCCACTCGAACTGCACCCGCAGGCGCGCGAGCTGATTCTGGAGCGCATGCGCGACATGGCCAAGGAGCAGGGCGTCGGATATGAGCCGGACCGCAGCGACAACGTGCACCGTCTCAACATGGGCGTGTTTCCACAAGGCGCGTCGATCATTCCCAATCCGTACAACAAGATCGCGGGGTTCTCCGTGGGCAGCGTGTACTTCGTCCCCGGTTTTCCCGTGATGGCCTGGCCGATGATCGAATGGGTGCTCGACCAGCGCCTGTCGCACTTGCACCGGGCGATGGGCGTGCGCGAGAAGTCGGTGATCGTCTTCGGTGGCCTGGAAGCGACGCTGACACCGCTGATGCTGCAAATCGAAGCGCAGTTTGCTGGCATCAAGGTGTTCAGCCTGCCCAGCGTCGACCACCCGCAATGGGGGCGTCACATCGAGCTTGGCGTGAAGGGCGACGCCGCGGACATCGATGCGGCTTACGCCCAGTTGCTCGTGGGCTTGGGCGAAGCACAGGTCCGGCTGGGCCCTGAATTGGTGCGATAAGGCCCGATGCAGGAGCACATGCAGGTGCACAAGCGCGCACCCGATGTGTGCATTCAGAGCGTTGACCCGGTCCAGGTCGCAGGCATGGTTTCTGCTACATTCCTGTGCGCATTTTTCGCGCTCACGCCGTCGAGATGGTGCTGAGACGCGGCGCAGCCCCAGCAACCCACCAAACAACAGACCGCGAGGAGATCTCTGATGGCCAAGACCGTTGCCGACGTGATGAAGATGGTGAAGGAAAACGAAATCAAATTCGTCGACTTCCGCTTCACCGACACCCGCGGCAAGGAACAGCACGTGTCCGTACCCGTTTCGGCGTTCGACGAAGACAAGTTCAGCGCCGGACACGCTTTTGACGGCTCGTCGATCGCCGGCTGGAAGGGCATCGAGGCGTCCGACATGCTGTTGATGCCCGACCCGAACACGGCCAACATCGACCCGTTCTTCGAAGAGCCGACGCTGCTGCTCACCTGCGACGTGTTGGAACCCGGCGACGGCAAGCCCTACGAGCGCGACCCGCGCTCGCTGGCCAAGCGTGCCGAGGCCTACATGAAGTCCTCAGGCCTGGGCGACGCGGCATTCTTCGGCCCCGAACCCGAGTTCTTCGTCTTTGACAGCGTGCGCTGGAAAGTCGACATGTCGGGTTCGTTCTGCAAGATCGAATCCGAGCAGGCGGCGTGGAACAGCGACAAGGAATACGAGCACGGCAATTCGGGCTATCGGCCCTCCGTGAAGGGCGGCTATTTCCCCACGCCGCCGGTCGACGCGTTCCAGGACATGCGCTCTGAGATGTGCCTGATCCTCGAGTCGCTGGGCATTCCGGTCGAGGTGCACCACCACGAAGTGGCCACCGCCGGCCAAATGGAACTGGGCACGAAATTCAGCACCTTGGTGCAGCGTGCCGACTGGCTGCAATTGCAGAAGTACGTGATCCAGAACGTCGCGCATTCCTACGGCAAGACGGCGACTTTCATGCCCAAGCCCATCGTCGGCGACAACGGCTCCGGGATGCACGTGCACCAGTCGGTCTGGAAAGACGGCAAGAACCTGTTTGCCGGCGACGGCTACGCCGGTCTGTCGGAGTTCGCGCTGTACTACATCGGCGGCATCATCAAGCACGCGCGGGCGCTGAACGCGATCACGAACCCGGGGACGAATTCGTACAAGCGCCTCGTGCCCGGATTCGAAGCGCCGGTGAAACTCGCCTACAGCTCGCGCAACCGCTCGGCGTCGATCCGCATTCCCTACGTCGCCAACCCCAAGGGCCGGCGCATCGAGGCGCGCTTCCCCGATCCTCAGGCCAACCCCTACCTCGCGTTTGCCGCGCTGCTGATGGCCGGCCTGGACGGTGTGGAAAACAAGATCCACCCGGGCGACGCTGCGACCAAAGACCTGTACCACCTGCCACCCGAAGAAGACGCAAAAATCCCGACGGTGTGCCACAGCCTGGACCAGGCGCTGGACTATCTCGACAAGGGCCGCGCCTTCCTCACCAAGGGTGGGGTCTTCACCGACGGTTTCATCGACGCCTACATCGAGTTGAAGATGCAGGAAGTGACGCGCTACCGGATGACGACACACCCGGTCGAGTACGACATGTACTACAGCCTGTAGGCTGGGCGTCTGGGGCGGGGCTCGCATGAAAAGGGACGCTTGGAGCGTCCCTTTTTCCTGCGTACTTTCACGCATTCCGCGAGACAATCCGCCCGAGCCGGTCTGCGCCTGGGGCACCCAGCGCGTTCAGTGGCAAAGGACGGATGTCATGAAGTTTGGAATGCGCCTTGCAATGTTCGCCGTGGTGTGTGCCACCCCGTGGGTGCAGGCGCAGGGCAATACCGTGTACCGCTGCCCGGGCAATATTTACACCGACACGATCAGCGCCAAGGAAGCGCAGGAGCGCGGGTGCCGAACTCTCGAGGGTGTTCCTGTCACCGTGATCCAGTCGATTCGCCCTCGCACCGAGGGCAAACCGGTGCCGGCGCAAGGCGCATCAGGGGCACGCGGCTCGGAGGGCCGGGCTGAAGCGAAGATCGACCCGAACGCGCAGCGCTCGCGCGACTCCGACGCGCGGCGCATTCTCGAAGCCGAATTGCGCGCCGAGACGGACCGCCTGGACGCCCTGCAAAAGGAGTTCAACAACGGCGAGCCCGAGCGGCGCGGCGAGGAGCGCAACTTCCAGAAATACCAGGACCGGCTCACCGAGCTGAAAGCGGGAATCGCGCGCAAGGAAAGCGACATTGCCGCCTTGAGGCGCGAACTGGCCAAACTGTCGCAGTGAAAGCCGGGTGCGACGCTCCTCCTGCGCGACTCGAACCAGCAGCCCGGGCCTACGCGGCCTTCGATCACCTGGCAAGCTTGGTCGCCGTGATCGGAGCGAGCGGCGAATGTGTCTTCGCGAATGCGGCGTTCGAGCACACGATGGGCTTGGCGCGGCGCAACGTGCAGCGCTCCAACCTGTTCGATTGGTTCGTCGACCCGCAGCCGGTGCGCGACACCGTCGCCGCGGTGGCAGCGAATCAATTTTCAGCGAGCCGCCTCGAAGCCCATTTGCGCCGCGGCCATGGGCACAGTGAGACCTGGCCCGTGCACGTGATCGTCAGCCCCATCGACGCGACAGCACACCTCGTCGTCGAGCTGGTTCTGTTGGAGCAGCAGGTGCGCCTGGAGCGCGAGGAGCGCGCGCTGGGCCACGTGCAAGCGAACAAGGAGTTGATCCGCAACCTGGCGCATGAGATCAAGAATCCGCTGGGCGGAATCCGCGGCGCGGCGCAACTGCTCGAGATGGAGTTGCAGTCCAAGACCTTGAGCGACTACACGCGCGTCATCATCGCCGAGGCGGACCGCCTCCAGGCGCTCGTTGACCGGCTGCTCGCGCCGCACCGTTTGCCGCACGTCGTGGGCGACGTGAACATTCACGAGGTGTGCGAGCGCGTTCGTGCGCTCGTGCTCGCCGAATTTCCGCGCGGCCTGGAAGTCCGGCGCGACTACGACGTCTCGATCCCCGAGTTCCGCGGCGACCGTGAGCAACTGATCCAGGCGCTGCTCAACATCGCGCAAAACGCCGCGCAAGCGCTGGGCGAGCGCATTCTCGCGGGCGACGCGCGCATCACCTTGAGCTCACGCATCGCCCGCCAAGTGACGCTGGGCAAGCAGCGCTATCGTCTGGCACTGGAATTGCGTGTGCAAGACAACGGTCCGGGTGTGCCGGCGGCGCTGCTCGAGCGAATGTTCTATCCCCTGGTCACCGGGCGCGAAGGCGGGTCGGGTCTGGGCTTGACCTTGGCGCAGACCTTTGTGCAGCAGCACCTGGGCACTGTGGAATGCGAAAGCGAGCCAGGCAATACGATTTTCAAGATATTGATTCCGCTGCCTTGAGCGGCAGGTCGGCGCCGGCCTGTGGCAAGGGGCAGCCCAACGCAGGCCTTGCATGAAACCCATCTGGATCGCCGACGACGACCAATCCATCCGCTTCGTGCTCGAGCGCGCGCTCGCCCGCGAGGGCTTCACGGTGCGCTGCTTCAGCAACCCGCGCGACGTGCTCGCGGCGATTGGGACCGAACAGCCGCAAGTGCTCGTTTCGGACATCCGCATGCCGGGCGGGTCGGGACTGGACTTGCTGGCGCAAGTCAAGCTCAAATTCCCCGGCTTGCCCGTGATCGTCATGACGGCGTATTCAGACCTCGACCACGCTGTCAGTGCGTTCCAAAGCGGTGCTTTCGAGTACCTGCCCAAGCCTTTCGACGTGACCAAAGCGGTCGAGCTGGTGCGTCGCGCCATCGAAGAAAGCCTGCGCGAGCCGAATCTGGACGCGCAGGCGGCGCAAGTTCCCGAAATGCTGGGTCAGGCGAGCGCCATGCAAGACGTGTTTCGGGCGATCGGGCGCCTCAGCCAGAGCATTGTCACGGTGCTGATTACCGGCGAGTCGGGTTCGGGCAAGGAGCTCGTCGCCAAGGCCTTGCACAAGCACAGCCCGCGCGGCGAGGCCGGGAGCAATGGGCCGTTTGTTGCGATCAACACCGCGGCGATTCCGAAAGACCTGCTCGAGTCAGAACTCTTCGGCCACGAGCGCGGCGCGTTCACCGGGGCGCAGACGATGCGCCGTGGCCGCTTCGAGCAGGCCGACGGCGGCACCTTGTTCCTCGATGAAATCGGCGACATGCCGTACGAGCTGCAGACCCGGTTGCTGCGCGTGCTCTCCGACGGGCAGTTCTATCGCGTCGGCGGGCACAGTCCGATGCGCAGCAACGTGCGCATCATCGCGGCGACGCATCAGGACCTCGAACAACGTGTGCGCGCAGGCGTGTTCCGAGAAGACTTGTTCCACCGCCTGAACGTGATCCGCCTGCGCCTGCCTGCCTTGCGCGAGCGTCTCGAAGACATTCCCGTGCTGGCGAAGTACTTTTTGCAGAGAAGCGCCAAGGAACTGGGCGTCGACGCCAAACAATTCAGCGAGGCGGCAGTCGCGCGCTTGCTTGAGTTCGACTATCCCGGCAACGTGCGCCAGCTGGAGAACATTTGCCACTGGCTCAGCGTGATGGCGCCGTCGCAGCGCATCGACGCGGACGACTTGCCGCCCGAGTTGCAGCGCGCCGGTGCGACGCTGGCGAAGGCGGTGATACCGGTCACTCCTGCCCGCGCGCTGCCGACGCCTTCGAGCGCAGCGCAGACCGCGCCTGAGCCCGCGCTCGCGACGCCGCATGCCGCGGCGTCTGCCGAGTCCACCGCGCCAAGCGTGTCACCTCCCGTGCATTGGCTGGTCGGCCTGGAGGACGAAGCTCGCGCCTTGCTGCTGTCGGGAGTGCCCGACACGTGGGAGAAACTGACCCACGAATTCGAAGCGCGGCTGATCCAGACGGCGCTGGACATCACTCACGGTCGGCGCATCGAAGCCGCACAGCGCCTGGGAATCGGGCGCAACACGATCACGCGAAAAATTCAGGAACTCGGGCTCAAAGCCTGAGCGTCGAGTTCCAGCCACACGGGTGCGTGGTCGCTGGGGCGTTCGTTCTTGCGTGTCAGCTTGTCGATCACGCACGCGGTGACCGCCGGGCGCAGGGCATCGCTGACGAGAATGTGGTCGATGCGCAGCCCCTGGTTCTTGCGAAACGCCAGATTGCGGTAGTCCCACCAGCTCCAGCTCTTGGGTGGCTGCTCGAACAGGCGAAAAGCGTCGTGCAGACCCAGGGCGAGCAGCTTGGCGAATCGGCCGCGCTCGGCGTCGGTGCAGTGGATCTGTCCGGCCCATGCGACGGGGTCGAATACGTCGCGATCTTCAGGGGCGATGTTGAAGTCTCCGAGCAGCACCAAGCGCGGGTGCTTCGCGCACTCGGCCGTCAGCCATGCGTGCAGGGCGTCGAGCCAGCGCATCTTGTAAAGGAACTTGTCGCTGTCGGGCGCCTCGCCGTTGGGCATGTAGGCGCCGATCACGCGAATCCCGTGCACCGTGCCGCTGATGACGCGCGCCAAGGCGTCGTCGAAGCCGGGGATGTTCTTCACCACGTCGCCGGCGCCGTCGCGGGTCAGCAAAGCGACGCCGTTGTACGTCTTCTGGCCGAAGAACTCGGCGCGATAGCCTGCTGCGATGAAGTCGGCCAGCGGGAATTTTTCATCGACCAGCTTGGTTTCTTGCAGGCACAGGACGTCAGGGCTGTGCGCCGTGAGCCAGGCCAGAACCTGCGGCAAGCGAACTGTCAGCGAGTTGACGTTCCAGGTGGCTAGTTTCATGTCAAGGTCTCGCGCCGAGGCGAAAGTTGCGAGTGACGTATTGCACGTTGGTTACGCGTGGTTGCTGCGGGGGACTGAATTTCCCGCGTGCCGGGCCGACAACTCTGGCGTCTGGGTGCGGTCGGCCATGCGGCCACGGCAGGGAATCATGCACCAGGAAGTTAGACAAGGAGTTTGTCATGTCGATCTCGTCCCTCTCGCTTACTTTTTTCAGCATGACCGGCGCAGCGCCGGCGCCGGAGCGTGTCGCGCCGGCGGCCAATGACGGGGCCGCCGTGCCGGCGCAAGCCTGCGAGCCCAATGGCCAAAGTCACGGTCGGCGCAATGTACTTTACGAGGCCATGATGGCGGCCTTGCGCGAGATGGGCCTGACGGCCGGGCCGCCGCAACCCGCACCCGTGCCCGGCACGCCGTCGCCCATACCCGCACCCGTACCCGTACCCGTACCCGTACCCGTACCCTTGCCCGCGCCCGTACCTACCCCAGTTGCGACCGCGCCAACGGCGCCTACGTCGAGCCCTGTCGCAGCGGGCGCGCCGGGCGCAGGCGTGCCGGTCGAACCGGCGACGCCGCCTGCCGCGAGCGTCGAGGACGTCGTGTTTGCCTTTGCCAGTGCCTTGTTGCAAGCAGTGCGCGGCGGCCGTGAACAC
>JBEBHW010000782.1:0-2078 GCA_040081145.1 Burkholderiaceae bacterium | reverse complement strand
TTGAACCGGAGAGTATCAGGACGTACCACGCATGCTGTGGATCCGGGAAAGTGCAGGCGCCGTCTGCAATGTCTGGTGCCGTCGCTCTGCGGTTTCGACCTCGCGGCAGTCGCCACCAACGCTTCAGCCCACCGCAAGATGAACCGGCTTGCCCACGCGGTTGAACCTCTCGCCTCGCGTGTCGATGGTGAACTTCGAGATCCTGGCCTGCCTCCTCTCAAGGTCCACGGGATTCGAGCCACTACTGAATGCGGCCAGGACATCTGCACCGTAAAGAATTCGCTCGGCCATGTCGACGCCTTCAGCATGGTTCCTCCGCGCCGGGCAGCGCTGCGCCCTTTCGGCGCGGAACGCAGGGGGCCGGCGACTTGCACACATAGCCGCTGGTCACAGTGTCTGCAGAAAGCGCACAAGTGAATCCAAGGCGCGAAAGCAGTCCCGCTTGGATTCGAGTGCCTCGAGCCTTGCGCGGCCTTTCACCTTCATCACGAGGTCGGCCTCAACGTGGCGATGGGTGGTGTTTGTGCGCTCGTGGCCGGGCCACCGCCGCGACCGTGCCACGTGTCGACTCCACCATGAGCGGACGCATGATTGCACCGCCGATCGTTATCGATCGCCTGGCGCCTGGCGCCTGGCCTTGGCCTTGGCCTTGGCGCAGCCATGCCTGTTCATCTGCCGATGAAAGCGAAGTCGACCTCTGGCTTGAGCCCGCTGACGATGCGCGCGATGCTCTTGCCCGAGCCGCACGAGTGTGTCCAGCCGAGCGTACCATGCCCCGTGTTGAGAAACAGGTTGGGCAGTTTGCTGCGGCCGATGATCGGCACGTTGCTCGGCGTCGCCGGGCGCAGGCCGGTCCAGAACTGGGCCTGCTCGCTGTCGCCGGCACCAGGGAACAGTTGCTCGACGCGCTTGACAATGGCCTCGCAGCGCACGCGGTTCAGGTCGCGGTCGTAGCCGTTGAGTTCGGCCGTGCCGGCGATGCGCAGGCGATCGCCACCCGGCGCCGCAGGCGTCGGGTGCGTCGTCAACCGCGAGAACACCAGCTTGTACTCGTCGTCGGTCAGCGAGACCTGGTGCGCCATCGACGCGTCCTTCACCGGCATCGTCACCGAGTAGCCCTTGGCGGGGTAGATCGGCAGCGAGATGCCCAGCGGCTGCGCGTACAGCGGCGACAGGCTGCCCATCGCCAGTACGTAGGCATCGGCACGCAGGCGCTGGAATCGGCCTTCGCTGTCGGTGGCCTCGACGTGGTCGATCTTGCCGCCGACTTCGCGCAGTGCCGTCACGGTGTGGCTGAGCAGGAACTGCACGCCATCGGCCTCACACCGCTTGACGAGTTCGCGCGCGAAGCGATTCGCGTCGCCCGATTCGTCTTCGGCCGTGTAGGTGGCGCCGGCGAGTTGCGCTCGGATATGGCGCAGCGCGGGCTCTAGCTTCACCGCCTCGTCGGCCGAAATCACGCGCCGGTCGCAGCCGAGCGCGCGCATCTGCGCGGCCGGGGCTTCGGCGCCGTCGAACTCTTTCTGGCTGGTATAGAAATGCAGGATGCCCTGCGTGCGCTCGTCGTAGGCGATGCCGATGTCGCGCCGCAGCTGCTGCAGCGTGTCGCGGCTGTAGCTGCCCAGACGCACGATCTGCTCGATGTTGTAGCGCGTGCGCGCGGGCGTGCATTCGCGCAGGAACTGCAGGCCCCAGAGCCACTGCCGCATGTCGGCGCGGATGCGAAACAAGAGCGGCGCGTCTTCCTTGCCAAGCCACTTCAGCACCTTCAGCGGCGCGCCCGGGTTCGCCCAGGGCTCGGCGTGGCTGACCGAGATCTGGCCGCCGTTGGCGAAGCTGGTTTCCGCGGCCGGCGAGGCCTGGCGGTCGACGACGCTGACGTCGTGACCCTGCTGGCGCAGGAAGTAGGCCGAGGTGACGCCGAGCAGGCCGGCGCCGAGAACGATGACTTTCATGACACAAATCTCCAAAGACAGGTGGCGCGAACGACGTGAAATGACGTCGTCCGCTTGCCGCTCCCCCTGTCCTTGGTACCTGAGAGATTCAGCCCGGAATTGCGCCCCGGGCCTTGCTCCTTC